>CAYZUW010000417.1:0-3446 GCA_964481325.1 uncultured Saprospiraceae bacterium | reverse complement strand
ACATTAGTCTCTAAAAATTTAAACAAAAAACTTAAATTAAAAAGTCAATTGTAAAGGGAGCTTCAGACTCACCTTCGTGCCACGCACCTCCCCTGCCTCATTCAATACATCCTCTATGGAGAAAGCGGTATACTTATTTTTACCGCGCAAACTTTCCAGACGTTGTCGAGTCACCTCTAGCGCTACCGATTGGTGTCCTGCTTTTTGAGTAGACATGGCTGCCGCTTTTTTTCTTCCTACTCCATTGTCAATAATCTCACAAGATAAAATTTCATTTTCGATTTTGAAGCGTACTTGGATTAAACCCTTCTCCTCCAAATGCGACACCCCATGAAAAACGGCGTTTTCTACAAAGGGCTGAATCATCATAGGAGGTATCTCTATCTCATCTGGGTCATGAGTGACTGGCAAATGAATTTCAAAATCAAAAGGTTTATTTTGGCAAAACTGTTCCAATTTCAAATACTTGTCTATCGTGTCGTATTCTTCTTGTAGCGTGATGCGTTGCTTTTTAGAGTTGGTCAAGATACCTCTCATCAATCCTGCAAAGTTTTGAATCTGGTCTCGCGCGATATCCGTCTTTTGTGTAACGACAACAGACTGAATACTATTAAGGGCATTGAAAATAAAATGCGGATTCATTTGCAACTGCAGTGCTTTTTGCTCTAAGCTCAGTAGCTCATTTTCTAATTCCAACTGAGCGCGCCTCTCCGCTTCCTTTCTTTTTACTTTTTTGATTTGCGCCCTAAAAAATAAAAACGCCAAAAGACCTAAAAGCGCTAACATCAATAGCTGAAACCAGCGCAATTGCCAAATGGCGTGTTTGATTTCAAACTGCGTACTAATAGGCTCACTTTCTAACCCAGCCTTATTACGTGCTTTCGCCATGAATCGATATTTGCCTGGAGACAAGTTTGTAAAATTGATAGCCTCCGACTTCGAAGCGGGAGACCAATCTTCATCATGCCCGTCTAATTTCCACACATAAGACATGCCCGTGGGATAATCCAAATTGACCGCTCTAAATCCAAAGCCAATATTGTTGTGCGAATGTTTGAAAACCGTATGGGCAGAAAGCGAATCTCCTCCTGCTGCATAATGCGCGTACTCTGTATCCGCAATAGGTTTATACATCAAACTCACTTCTGTGAAGTGCATTTTAGGAGGCGCTAATTTGACTTGCGTCTTCCCAGGCTTGTGCTTACTCAAACCATTGAGTGTACCAAACCACAGATTGCCTTCACCATCCAAGGTCGCAGCATTATGACAAGTTTCTATTCCCAAGAAGCCCTCGTTCTTTCCAAAGTGTTGTAGGTTTTTAAATTGGTTTTGCTCGAAAATAAGTTTATCGATACCCAGCTCTGAACCCAACCATAAGTTTTCTTCTTGGTCAAAAATGAGTTGATAAATATTATCACTGGTCAATGATTTTTCCGCTCTCCATTTTTTGAATTTTAGTGGCGAGGCTATGTTTTCACTTTGATACAGTCCTCGCCCAGCGGTACCAATCCAAGCCTGATTAGAGGCATCAAAAGCAATAGACCGAATGCCTACATTGGGCAATCCATTATTCGGAGCAGCGCTTATGATATTGAACCCATCTATATAACCAATGCCCCCTTGTTTGGTACCAAACCAAATCTTCCCTAATCTATCTTTCGCTAAGACCGTGATAAAAGGATCAGGCAAACCCGAGCTGGTATCGTACAGCTCTACTTTGATACCCAAAGAATCTACCGATATCAATCTCCCCAAACCATTGGCATAGGTGCCGACCCAGATGTACCCGAGCGTATCTTGTATCGTAGTTTTTATCCAGTTGCTCGGCAGCCCATCCAATTCGTTGAACACCCAATACTCTACGCTGTCTCTCATCACCAATCCGGCACCCGCCGTACTCATCCACATCCGCTCTTCGCTGTCCTGCATGATATGGTTGCACTTGCTTTCGATATAGCGTTGATCGATATCCGTTCGTATCCCTGAAGAGTCGATCACCGTCACTCCTTTGTCATCTACCGACAACCACATCGCACCCGTATTCGATTCCGCGACGGCATAGATTCTATTTCCGTTGAGTCCCGTGTTGCTATTGAAGTGCGTAAAATATTGCCCCAGAAATTTATTAACGCCCCCACCCGAAGTAGCGATCCAGATATTGCCCCAGTGATCAGACAATATGGATTGCACATTATTATGAGTGAGCCCAACTTCTTCAGAGATGGTTTCCCAACTATCTTCTATAATATCTAAAACTTGAATTCCTTTATCTTGCGTCCCAAGCCACACTTTGTTTTCCTTACCAACAAAAACATTTTGAGCCATACGCAGACTCGGTGCACTATAAGACTTTTGCACTTGCTTACTTCGCGACGAGATCCTACTTAGCCCACCTGCGAATTGCGCTACCCACACTCGCCCTTTATCATCTAATTGCAGATCTTTAACATCATCACTCAATAGCCCCGCACCGACATCGACAAGTTCCACTTCTTTATCTTTCAAAATAAATAAACCGCGGTTACTTGCTATCCACAATTCATCTTTGACTTGCAGCAAGTCATTAACTCTTGCAATATTTAGTTTTGAATCGACTCTGTGTTTTTGGTACCGTTTTTTGCGTTTATCGAAAACATACAATCCCTTATCCGTTCCCAACCAAAGTGTACTATCGCTTTGCGTCGCGATGCTATACACTATTCTATCTTCAGGTTTTCCGTAGCTTATTTTTTGTCCTTGATATTTAGCCAGTCCTTTTTGTGTACCGAACCATAGATTGTTTTCGTCATCCTCATAGATGGTGTGTGCATAGTTGGAAGGCATCCCATCTTTCATAGTCAGGGTGCTAAAACTGGCACCATCAAAAGCGCATACTCCCCCGCCCTGGGTCGCCATCCATAGGTATGATTTACTATCTTGGTATAGGTCGTAGACTTGAGATTGCGGCAGCCCCTCTTGCACATTGTATTTGATAAAATTATACTGTTGCGCTCTTACAGTCATGTAAGTACAAGCAAGAATCAATAAAAATAAAGTAAGTTGGCGCAAGCGTTTATTTTTGGATTTATGAGTCCACTTCGGAAACTAGCGGATTGCAAAAAATGGGCTATTTTGGATGAAATTTTTTATTTTCGAAATTCAGTGATGCCTTAGCATCAGTGGATTGAAAAAATGAAAAATATCGCCAAAAGAGTCATTTTGTGGTTTCGCGAGTTTTCGGAGCGGACTCAAATATAAGTCTTTTTAAGATGCTTTGTTCATAGATAATATTTATTCGTGGGAGGGGCTATCACGACCACGAGATGTTACCGAAAAACTTCGGTAAACATCTCATGGCGTGACCGCGTCATCCGCTAGTACCAACAAAAAAGTCGGTATCGCTTCTACCGCTCAGACTGTGAATTTACTTAGCACAAAATTTGCCACTTTCATCACTTTGCTGATAA
>CAYZUW010000416.1:0-3448 GCA_964481325.1 uncultured Saprospiraceae bacterium | reverse complement strand
CAATTTAAAAATATAAATTTTGCTAAAACTTTTTCTAAAATGGTGCATTTTTATCTCCTTTTTTTGCTTTGCGTTCTTTATTAGTATAGAGACGACAATTGCTCAGGGCGTTGAAATTTGCGATAATGGCCTGGATGATGACGGAGATGGTCTTATCGATATCAACGATGATGATTGTATATGTCCTACCGAGTTGCCCACCTCATTGATTCCCAATCCTTCATTTGAAGAGCGTACGGGTTGTCCTTTTGGAGAAAACCAATTAGAGCTTGCCATATCATGGCAACAGGCTAGTGCAGCTACGACAGACTATATGCATCAGTGTGGAAACTTTCTTTCTCATCCTGTTTTTAGCGATAATGTTCCTTTACCTATGCCTGATGGTATGGGCTGTATAGGTTTTAGAAATGGAAGATCAACTGACCCTGGTTTCAAAGAGTATACTGGTACTTGTTTGTCAGAGCCTATGGAAGCAGGCGTTTTATATACCTTGAATATGTGGGTGGGATTTATGAATGCTACAGATTCTCCACCTTTTGAATTAACCGTATTTGGAGCTCAAGGCTGTGGTGTAGATGGTGTTTTACCTTTTGGGAATAATAATCCCAATATTGGCTGTCCTTTAAATGTGCCAGGATATGAACGCTTAGGTTCTGCTATGGTAGCTGGTGTTTCTGAATGGGTGAATACAACGATCACTTTTAGACCTACTGAAGACTTGGATGTAATCGTTATTGGAGCAAATTGCCAACCCAACCCTGCGGAACATTATTATTTCTTTGATAATTTAATCTTGCAGAAAACGGTTGAGTTTGGAAATCCACCCAATATTTCTGGTCATCCATGTATGCAAAACGTAATGCTTGATATTGATCCTTTGCCTGGTGATACTTACCAGTGGTTTAAGGACGGCGTCGCTATTCCAGGAGAAACTAACGCTAATTACACCATCCCAAGTGATCAAACCGACCTGGCCAGCTATCAGCTTATGATAACCGAAACAGACGGAGGCTGTGCAGTATCTGATCCCTATATTTTTGAGATACCTGAGATAATGACCCAAGAGTTTATTACTATTTGTGACAACGAACCTTTGTCTTTAGGTGGTCAAGTCATGATATCAGATGGCGTTTATTCTCAAACATTTACTACGCCTCTGAATTGTGATAGTACAGTGATTACTACTGTTTCTAATTACCCAAGTTTTCAAACCTTTATTGAGGAGACTATTTGTGGAGAAGAAGAGTTTGTGTTAGGAACTCAAATTTTAAATCAACCAGGGACTTATTCAGAAATTTTTAAAACAGCTTTGGATTGTGATAGTATAGTGACTTTAGATTTGACCGTACTGCCTGCATTCGTTACAGCTGATGCACAAGGAGAAAAAACGATTTTATTGGGTGAGCAAACTCCCATTATAGCCCAATTGTCTGACCTCGACAATCTTGATACTTTTTTCTGGACCAGTTCTGATAGTCTTACAGCTATTTGTGATACTTGTTTATTTCAATTGGTAAGCCCAATAGAAACAACAACCTATACACTCAGAGTCGTTGATTTTGCAGGGTGTGAAGTAGTAGACAATGTCACCATAGAGGTACAAACGTTTTATGATGTTTATTTTCCTAATACTTTTTCACCCAATGGAGATGGCATTAATGATTTTTACTTAGTCAATGGAACCTCTAATGTATCGCAAATATTGTCATTAGACATCTATGATCGTTGGGGCAATCAAGTATTTAACAATCAAAATTTTTCAATCAATAATGAGTCTGAAGCCTGGGATGGCACATTTAGACAAGAACTAACAAATGCTGGGGCCTACGTATACATAGCACAAGTCCAATTTGCTGACGGTAATATCCAATTATTTAAAGGAGACATAACCTTAATTAGATAATACTATCTTATCTTTAGAAATGAAATACTATGCTTATCGTTGATATGATAAAAAATACTTGCCTTTATATTGTCTTTTTGCTGTCTCTTGTAAACCTACAAGCGAGTACGGTTCCCAATTTTATTGCAGAAGATATAAATGGTGAATCACACGATTTGTACAGTTATCTCGACGATGGCAAAGTGGTTATCCTTGATGTATTTGCCACTTGGTGCACTGGCTGTTGGACAAATCATCAACAAAATAAGCTATCTAATCTATATAAAACTTATGGCCCAGAGGGTACCAACGAATTGATGATATTATTTGTAGAGGGAGATGCAAAGACACCCGATGCCGCTTTGTTTGAAGACAATCCTTTTGGAGATTGGACAGAGAATGTTCCCTATCCAATATTCAACCCAGATCAAATAGACACGACCTTTTTGCAAGCATTTGCAAGTAATGGAGTGCCCACTACAAATGTGATTTGCCCATCTTCTAGGGAGAATATTGCTGACATTTTTGACTCTTATTTAGAAGAAATTATTTTGACTATTCAAGAATGTAAGTCTATTTCTAATGTTGTCGATTTACAAATAATTGGCGAAAGAGCAGTAATAAAACCCGTTTGCCTAAATACAGATATTACTTTTGAAGTACTTAATACAGGAACTGAACTAATCGAGACATTTACAGTTACGGCCTCAGAGAGCAGTGGACTTCTTATCGATGAGTACACTTTTAATGGCAAATTGCTCCCTGGCGAACGTATATTAGTAGATTTAGGAGACTTTAGTTTACCCAATGTTTTAGACAATCAAATTGTAAATATACTCATAGAAACGCAGGACGATGTAACTATAAATAATATGCAGATAATTGACTATACACGCGCTCCAGAAGTCCAAAACGAATTAATGCTTAGGATTCGCTCTGACTTTTGGTCGAAAAATGATAATACTAGGTGGTGGATTGAGAATAGTGCTAATCAAATCGTTACTCCTATAAATCATATATCGCCATTAAGTGAAAAAGAGTATAGTTTTACACTCGAAAATAATGATTGCTTCACGTTTGTTATTGCGGAAGACTTTGGAGATGGTATGGTGCTCGGTGAGATCGTGCTCTACGATGATCAAGGAAATGTCCTGTACGATAATGCCAACTTTGGCGAAAGAGGAGAAGGAAGTTTTGAATATTTAGGGTCCATAGCGACTTCTTCCGCGATCTTAAGCGAGAATCAATATCGGCTAGACCTATTTCCTAATACTGTAATTAGTGATTTGAATATTCAATACCAGATAAATGCTCAACACTCAAATAATCTGAGTATCTTCAATGTCCAAGGTCAGCGCATGTATTTTTCCACTATTCCAGAATCTAATAGTTTCGGTACTACTTCTGTCAATGTACAAGATTTTCCTCCAGGAATATACTTTGTAAGACTAGCAAACAGTCAAAGAGTATTGACCGAAAAGTTTATTAAGCAATAGGTCATTCTAATAACTATAGTCATCTATTGACTCTATTTCCAAAGGCTTTTTACCGCGTGCAGTGCTACGT
>CAYZUW010000415.1:0-3463 GCA_964481325.1 uncultured Saprospiraceae bacterium | reverse complement strand
ATTTTCTTACTGCAAAAGTAAGTTGAACCTATTATTTCAAGTTTACGCTTAGGTTAACTGTTTATTAAATATGCGTCGGCTACTTTAAGCGTATGTTAAGTGGAGCATTCATGGGCTATAATCCTTACTAATGCACTCAAAAAGACTGTTTTATGAGCAGTTTTTGTGTTAATTTTGTGCTTATAGGGATTGCATGGACTAAAGCATACATAAAAATTCCCTTATTATATATGTAAATTACTGATTATGAGTAAGATGGGTAGGGTATTGGTAGCTATGAGTGGAGGTATAGATAGTACGGTAACCGCTATGATGTTACACGAGCAAGGCTACGAGGTGGTAGGGATTACCATGAAGACTTGGGACTATGCAAGTAGCGGCGGTTCCTCTAAAGAGACAGGCTGCTGTAGCCTAGACTCCATCAACGATGCTCGACAAGTGGCGGTGGACATGGATTTTCACCATTTTATAGTGGATATTCGAGAAGACTTTGGCGATTATGTGATCGATAATTTTGTGGATGAGTACATCGCTGGTCGCACCCCAAATCCTTGCGTATTATGCAACACACATATCAAGTGGTCTTCCTTGTTGAAGCGAGCAGACATGTTAGATTGCGAATTCATTGCTACTGGCCACTACGCTAAAATCAAAGAAGAAAACGATAGATTGTTTGTGTCTAAAGCAGCAGACTTACACAAAGACCAATCTTATGTGCTTTGGGGGCTCAATCAAGATTGCCTCCATCGATCTAAGTTTCCATTAGGCACTTACCAAAAATCGGAAGTAAGACAGATGGCAGCAGATTGGGGCTATACCGACTTGAGCAAAAAGGCAGAGAGCTATGAGATATGCTTTGTGCCCGATAACGATTATAGAGGTTTCCTAAAGCGTAGAGTAGAGGGGCTAGAAGAGCGAGTAGCAGGGGGCCACTTTCTAGATACAAAAGGACAACAAATAGGGACGCATGATGGCTATCCCTTTTATACCATTGGTCAACGAAAGGGCTTAGGCATGGCATTCGGAGAACCGATGTTTGTAACGGAAATTCGTCCTACTACTAATGAAGTGGTGCTAGGAAGAGTAGAAGACCTCATTCGCAATGGTATGAAAGTCAATCAAATAAATTCCATGAAGTTCCCAACGATTCCTGAAGGCGAATGGGTAACTCAGATTCGCTACAATAGTCCAGGTAGTTTGGCCAAGGTCAAAGCGGATAGCGAAGAGGGAAAGGTTGATGTAGAGTTTATGTCCAATGTTACGGGTGTAGCACCTGGTCAGTCCGCAGTCTTTTATGATGGCGACGATGTAATAGGGGGCGGCATCATCTGGGGCAGTCACTAGGCTTTTAGATTTCAAAGTAGATTCACTTTTTATTTTTTGGGATCATCCCGACAATGCTTCGCGTCGGGACCGCGCTATTCGTTTTACTACGAGGCCTAGATAGATATTCTGCCAACTCGATATACGGTCTCTCCTCGTCCCTCGTCGAGCCCCTCTATCGAGGGCATCATTATCTATCCAGTCCTCTCCGTGTTCACTACTATCGCTTGTTCAAGGTTTCATGCTAATAATCACTAATCCAAAACTAGACAAGAAGAGAATAGAGCTTTGTGATTTGATTTGCTTACTTTCCGCCATGGAAATTTTTTATACCATCCAAAATGATTTTGTCGCGTTTTCATTAGAGCATGTGACGGTCTTGATAGCTTATGTTTTGATTTCGATTTTGACGATTTATTGGGCGAAGCATTTCTTATCTCAGAAAGCGAAAGATAGAGCAGGGATGATACTAGCCCTGATACCCTTATTGGCCGTTATCCTAAGGATTTACTTTAAGTATCATTTTGGAGAATTTACTTACGTGAAGGACCTGCCTCTTTTTATTTGTCGTCTAGTCAGTTTTGTATTGCCGATTTTGATATGGACAAAGAATAGAGCCTTGTTTGGCGTCTTATATTTTTGGGTAATAGCGGGGACCACTAATGCGCTCATTACACCTGACATCGAATATGGCTTACCGCATATGGAATCTATTTTTTATTGGATGATTCATGCAGGATTGGTGATGTCCATCTTGTATTGTGTTTTTGTCTATGGCTGGAAACCAAAACGTCGAGATATTTGGCGCGCATTTATGTGGGCAAATTTCTACTTGGTATTCATTCACGGTTTGAATAGTCTTATGGGCTCAAATTATTCTTATACCATGCATAAACCTATCAACGGTAGTATACTGGATTTTTTTGGACCTTGGCCTTGGTATTTGCCCACCGGTCAGTTGCTTGCTTTATTCTTATTCTTGTTATTTTATTTGCCCTTTTATTTTGTAGAGAAATCATCCAAATAAGGTAAATTTTTGTCGTATTACAATTAAATGTAATAGATAGAATGCAGTAAATCTTGGGTCTATATAGAATATAAAAATACCCTTTCAAGAGATTTTTTTTTTAAGTATCTTAGGCGTCTAAATTGATTATAAATGACTAAGAAAGAGATTGAAAAACGCGCTCTAAAGTATATGGCAAGCTGGAATAGTAAGGATCCTGCCAAGGTGTTAAAATTCTTTGCTACCAAGTCCAACTTTGTTGACCCTGCGAATCCAAAGGGTATTTCTAACAAAAAAACCCTAAAGAAATACATTATTCCTTTAATGAAAAGAAATTCGGAATGGAATTGGCAAGTTCAAGAATTAATTCCGAGCAAAAATGGTTGTATAGTCAAGTCTAAAGCTATTATCCCTCTAGGTAAGAAAAAAGTAAAAGTGTCTTGTGTAGACATCTTAGAGTTTAAAGGGCAAAAAATTGTTCGAAATGAAGTATTTTTTGACCAACCAAAAGGCTACAAAGTCAAATAGTATTTAACCCCTAATTTCATTTTAATCCCCATATTAATAGAAAATTTAATTTCTTAGAAAATCTTATTTACACATGATGAACATATTCAAAGGATGGACTAGTAAATTGTCTTTCCTCATTTTCGGTGCAATTGGTGCGTTTTTTTTAACGAACTGTGGTGGTGAAACTGGTATAGGCAACATAGCGGGTAGTTCGAAACAGTTTGTAGAAATTCCTTCTTCTCAATCGGGCATCAATTTTAAGAATGATTTAATAGACAATCCATTAGACCCACAAAGGAATGTAATGGACATGCCAAACTACTTTAACGGGGCTGGAACGGCTATTGCAGATTTTGATAATGATGGATTGGCAGATGTTGTGTTTGTAGGAAACGAGGTGTCTAACAGAATTTATAAAAACCTAGGCGATTTTGAATTTGAAGACAAAACCAAGACAGCCAATATAAATACCAATAAAGGCTGGAGAAATGGAATCTGTGTAGTTGATATCAACCAAGATGGTTTCCAAGACATTTATATTTGTCAGTCGGGCCATTTTAAGTTGCCTCCAGCTGCTCGTCCAAATTTGCTTTATATTAATAATGGTGACTTTACTTTTACTGA
>CAYZUW010000414.1:0-3485 GCA_964481325.1 uncultured Saprospiraceae bacterium | reverse complement strand
ATTTAGGATACCTTGCTGTAATAGAAGACGAAGCCATACGTGGTCTAGTAGCGCTAGAGATGTGGTACAGCGGAGACTATATAGCGCCTACGATTAATGGCGTTCCTTACTACAATAAACCCCCGCTCTATAATTGGATAATTCTTTTAAGCTATACTCTTTGCGGACAGGCAAACGAATTTAGCCTTCGTTTTCCAACCGTCGTATTCACACTGCTGTATAGTGGATTGGTTTACCGATTATACAAAGCAGATTTTGGAAACTTAGGAGCAGTTAGTATCGCTTTGTTAACGGTTACCTGTGGAAGGATATTCATATACGATTCTTTTTTGGGATTGATAGATATATGTTTTTCGATGTGTATGTTTAGCTTGATGATTGGGTCCTACTTGTTTGCGCGTCAAGAACAATGGACAAAAATGTTTGTATTTGCATACGCTTTGGCGGCTATTGGATTCATGCTGAAAACGCTTCCTGCCATAGTATTTTTGGGAGTAAGTCTACTGGTCATTTGTATCTCGCTAAAATCTTTTAAGCAATTCTTTAGGCTAGGTCATTTTATGGGGATGGCTGTGTTCATGCTCATAGTGGGTTCCTACTATGCAGTCTACAGTATAGATCACGATATCACTGCTTTATTTACCAAGATGTTGACGGAGTCTTCAGACCGCACCGTCGTCAAATTTGGGATATGGAAAACCATAGGGCATTTGTTTACCTTTCCTTTTGAAGTCTTCTATCATTTTTTGCCCTGGTCGATAATGCTTGTTTATTTGACGCGTACTTCGGCGTTTAAAATGATTTGGGAAAATTCATTTTTGAGAATGAATGTACTGCTGCTTTTTTTCAATATCCTTCTGTACTGGACTTCACCACAAGTATATGGGCGTTACCTGCTGATGTTTCCTCCTTTGCTATTCGCTCCTCTTTACTTTTTGCATCGCCATAATCAAGAAGAAAATACAATTCAGTTTAAAATAGTAAAAGGCTTACTATTGATTTTGGTAAGCGCTATTGTTATTGGGATAGTTAGTTTGTTCTTTGTCGAAAGTATTGCCTTTGTTCCGCAACGATATCTCAAAGCGAGCTTTGTGCTCTGCCTAGCACTGATTAGTATCTATCTCTTCTATCGTGCACCGAAGTTTAGACTCCTCTATATTTTCATGATGGCTATCGTATTTCGGATAGGCTTTGACTTTTTTGTCTTTCCGCATAGGAACCTTAACGACCATTCTAATGAATTGCGAGTATCCACTTTAGAAGTAGCTAAGAAATATAAGCCAAAAAGCTTCTATTGCCCTCCTGAAGGAATTTTCAGGACAAATTCCTACTATCTTACCAGGGAGTCTAAAAGTATAGTCAAGGCATCAGCTGACAATCTGGAGGGACTCTTTGTTTCCCCGTATTCCAGAGATTCTTGTAAAAAGATTGACCAAATAAAAAGCAGAAATCGCTCCAATGACTATCTTGTGCTTGATTGTAAGGAATAAGCTAAATGAAAGAAATCAAAATATCCGTTGTTGTCTGTGTTTATAACGAGGAGGAAAACATAAATCCACTCATCACGCAAATAGATCAAGCTATGCAAGGCATGGATTACGAAATCATCTATGTAGATGATGGATCAACAGACAAAACCTTGCAAAATCTTAAATCAAATCCCCACCCTAAGCTTAGAACGGTAGAGTTGAGAAAGAACTATGGTCAAAGTTCTGCCTTAGCAGCGGGCATTGAAGCGGCTAGAGGCCAATATATTGCCACCTTGGATGGAGATCTTCAAAATGACCCTTCTGATATTCCTAGAATGCTAGAGATGGCTGAAAAAGAAGATTGGGATGTCGTCGCTGGTGTAAGAGCTAAGCGGAAAGATGGTATGTTTTTGCGTAAAATCCCCAGTAAAATAGCCAATGCGATGATTCGTAATTTGTCGGGTATACACATGACTGATTATGGATGTACGCTCAAAGTATTTGAAGCAGAGATTGCGAAAGACATGGGACTATATGGTGAACTGCACCGATTCATCCCTGTTTTAGCGCATTTGGAAGGAGCCAAAATAACACAGACAGATGTAAAGCATCACGCTAGACAATTTGGCGAATCTAAATATGGTATCAACAGGACCTTCAAGGTGATGAGTGATTTGATTCTAATGCTTTTTCTCAAAAAGTATATGCAAAAACCAATGCACCTCTTTGGTAATATTGGACTCATTGCCTTTGTGATTGGAGGGCTTATTAATATGTACCTACTCTTCCTCAAAGTTTTAGGACAAGACATCTGGGGAAAGCCGTTATTGTTTGCTGGAGCCTTGTTTTTGATATTTGGGATACAGCTGATTACTATTGGATTAGTAGTGGAGATACAGATGCGTACCTACTATGAATCCCAGGGCAAAAGGCCTTATAAAGTGCGTAAAATACATACGAAAGAAAAATCTCAGGTGATAGCAGAATAAATGAAAGCGCTCAAGCCGATTCTAAAGATTCTTGTATCGATTCTAATCCTCTATTTTGTATATCGAAAAATAGATGTCGACGTTTTACTAGCTACGCTTAAGACTGTTAAGATAGCTTGGATTATTGTAGCCTTTGTACTCTTTCTATTATCTCAATATGTTTCTTCTCTACGCTTGCAATACTTTTGGAGAGATGTAAATGTAGACATCAGCAATTCCTATAATTGGAAACTCTATCTCATCGGTATGTACTATAATCTACTTTTGCCAGGCGGAATTGGTGGAGATGGATATAAAGTAATGCTTATCGACAATGCCCTCAAGGTGGGTAAGGGAAAATTGGTTAAAGCGCTGATATTTGATCGTCTTTCTGGACTTTTAGCGCTTGGATTGTGGTTGTGCCTACTTCTAGGCTTATTTTGTTATCCTATTGCCGAATGGACTCAGTTTATAGTGCCTTTGGCCTTGTTGGGGTTCTTGGCGCTTATCATCAGTTATTTTTTGATGAAAAAGGTCTTTTCCAGCCATTTTTCGAGTTATTGGCCGAGTTTAGGCTTATCGCTGCTTATCCAAGGTCTCCAATTAGCCGTTTGTTGGTCAATTCTGTCCTCATTCTCGGCATATGAACACATTTTGGCGTATCTTGCGCTTTTTCTAGTATCCTCCATCGCAGCGGTTATTCCCATTACATTTGGAGGTGCAGGAGCCCGAGAATTGACGTTTCTCACTGGTGCACAGTATTTCCCCGTAGAGGTATCTATTGCCATCAGTCTAAGCGTCATATTTTATCTGATTACCGTATTAGCATCTCTACTAGGGATGGCTTATAGCTTTAAACACAATATTGAATGAAAATTTTTATTACAGGAGGTGCTGGTTTTATAGGTTCCAGGTTGAGCAAACATTTGCTCAAGATGGGTTCTGAGGTTATTACGATAGACAATCTGAATGATTACTACGATCCTGCTATCAAAGAAGCGAATATCGAAATGCTTTCTGCTTTTGATAAGTTTACTTTCTATAAAGG
>CAYZUW010000413.1:0-3495 GCA_964481325.1 uncultured Saprospiraceae bacterium | reverse complement strand
CGGACTTTCTAGGTTTGACAAAGTTCACTAATGGAGGCTCCATATCGCAAGGTGTAGCCACAATTTCTGATAAGTTATCTATCAAGATATGTCCGTTTGAGGCAAAAGGGGTAGGCACCTTGCCAGTGAAGGCTTCAAGCATTATATAATTTAAATCCGACTTTGGTTCAAATCTAAAATCGAATTTCTTCCATTCATGGTTTGAAATCTTATCACTAACTGCTAATAGTTCAGCAGGCTCACATAGACTAGTGCTACCAAATATCCTTAATACTATTGGAGTAGTATGACGAATATATCTCAATTCAACGCCCTCAGCTCTTGCTGTTTCTGCTGCAATTCCATCTGGTCTAGCATCACTTTTATATTCAGGAGATGAAGCCAAATAGAGGCTAAAAGTATAGCATTCTCCCTTTTTAAGTGGTTTTCTTAAATCCTGTGTTACACTTTCCCAAGTATCATTATCTCTGGAAACCATTCCTAAGTATGATTTTCCCTCATAGGCATTTAGCACAACCTCAAAGGATCCTGGCTGTAAATCTACGGGAGATTGCCCAGGGAAGCGATATATACCGCAATCCGTCCAACCAGGTACCCGTGTACCCGCTTTAGGAATGCCTTCGAACCCAGGGTTCGTCAATTTGAGTACTGTGTTAGAATTTTGCGAAAAAGCCTCAAACTGAAAACTCAGTATTATTATTAATGCTACAATTGGAATTCTAAGATACAGCATACTTAAAATTAGATATTTTGTCTTAAGCAATGAATAGTTTACTATTAAACGTCACCAAGTAATACAAATGTTATATTGATAATGTTATCAAAAATCTAAAAATAATCTAATATGCGTAAATTATGAAATATAGTGATGATTACCAGCGCTTACCAAACTGGAAAGCAATATAAAAATTGATAAAGTAAGGTCTATTTCTTACGTTTTCAGGCAATATATCCACAATAGGTGGAGTGGCAGTAGAAGTATTTGTAAAGCTGGCTTCGTCAATAAGGATTGGAATATCCCCGAAAAATATATCAGTGGCAATACCTACTTCAATTGCCTTTACGAACTCATCAAAGGCTCCCCAATCGAAATGCAAGCCTGCATTGAAGTGAAACCCTGGTCGAAGTTCGATTTCAGAAAGACCATTGATCGCTGGTGCAGCACCATTTATTCTTTCAGGAGTTAAGAATGCATCTGCATTATCGCCGTTAAACCTTTCTACAACAACTCTAGAAGCTGTCCCAGTTTCAGTAGTTCTGATCTCGAGAAAATATGGCTTTAGCAAGCCTAAGGTAAACCCACCTTCTAGGGAGGTTCCTATCGCTAGGCCTTTCTTTCTTGCTTTTTCAGAGTAATAACGTTTTATTCCGTATCCAGCCCTGAGCGTATAAAGATTATTCTGCTTACCGAAAATGTATGATCTAGCACTTCTGCCAATAGAACCACCGGCTATTCCGTCTCTATTCTTAAATTCTCTATTGTGTTTGAGTTCTCCAATACCGAAGTGGAAGTAAGTTGTTCGGTAGTAGGTTTTTAATTGGCCAATATTAACTCCTAATTCAAATCCATTGCTAAATAGCTTTAACTCACCAGCTGCTTCTCTATCATAAACAATTCCTTTATTCCCATTATTCAATTCTTTTGGGTTAAAAACCCCTGTTTGTGCAATCCCAATTGTTGAGAACACTAGTAAAAAGAAGAAAATGTGAAATAATTTATTCATGTGAGTACGCTTAATAATCAGTTAAATAACGTCAGATTGTTCAATTTATTAACATCAAAGCATTGAAAATAGTTGAAAAATCCTTATGAAGTTTTAATATACTAAATAAAACACTCAAAAACCATTGATATATGTAATATTTACCAAATAAGATTCCATAAATACTATAAACAGGGAAAATATTAATATTTTTTTATTGGAAGGCTGACTAAAGCTCCATAAAAGTGGTTGTCATAGCGATATTTTGACATTAAGCTTCCACCAAGCGTTGTTATCAAGCTTTTAAGTATAGATATCCCGATAACCCTTTTACTGGAATCTTCATTCAAATCTATTTTTGTAGAAAGATTTTGAATGTAATTTATAGAAAGTGTAGCGTCTTCTTCCTTGCTTCCCTTATGAAAACCTATATTCAAAGAGGACTTATCATTCACATTCTCGCTTCGACTAGAATCATATTTGCAAATCAAAGAAATTATTCGATTCAACACTTCCATTTTAAACCTAATCTTTCTTGGAAGAGTATTGCTATAGATAACTATAAGGTCCTTTTCTAAAGAGGATTCTACAATAAAATCGTCAAAAAATTTCCTTATTTCTATTTCTTGAACATCTAGGTCCTTCATGTGGTCCAAAAACTGATTAATCTCATCTATCATTATTTCTAGATGGCCTCTAAGATTCAATAAATCTGTGAGTCGACTTTCCCGTTGATTTTCAGATAATCCTTGATTATTTACTTTATTATTTAGCAACTGGTGAACTAGATTTTCCTGTTCAAATTTCTGTTTTGCAAGATATTTTGATTGGAAAAAATTTTCTGAGTAATTGTTATTTACATTTGAGGATATATCTTGTTGTCTAGTTAGATATTGCTTATGAATATCAATTTCATTTTTTATTTGTTGGACTTTCAGGTACTCTTCATAAATATGAGTATAGTCGAACAATTCCCATAACACATACTTCTGATCTTTTATCAATACCTTACTGAATACAAAATCATAAAAGCCAGGCAAGCAGTCTTGGGTAGTTTGCATCTGACTAAATGTGATTTTATTTGCCTCACTTACCCATATAGCAGGCAGCTCAGAAGCCAGAAAATAAAAGTAGTTCCCAATAGATTTACTTTTGAAAATACTTGAATCAAATAGACTATCACAGCTATCACGAATAATACCCTTGCTATCCAATAGTACCGATTGATGGGAATTAGATTTATTAATGAATTTAGTATGAAAATTACCCGTCATTCTATCATTTCCTTACTTAGTGACAAGAAGAGTTCTTCTACATTCTCCCCAGTTTTTGCACTGGTAATGCTATCTACTGGCAATTCTATATTCTTAATGACTTCTTCCAATTCTGACTCTGAAAGTAAATCTTTTTTGTTTGCAACAAGTTTAATTATTGAACCTGGAATAAGCTCTTTAAGGTATTCTATATGAGAAGAGACATCATTATATGTCAATGGGCGTGATAAATCTACAACATATAGGATACCACTTGCCCCTAGAAAATATGTGTTAGGAACCTTATCAGGTGACACCTCTCCAGCAATATCCCAAATAAGCAAAGACACAGTTTCATTATTCACAGTGACTGTTTTCTTATTCACTTTCACCCCTATTGTAGTTAGGTATTTATCACTAAATTTCTGATGAATAAATTGATTGAATAATGATGTTTTCCCAACACCAAAGCTTCCAGTTAATATTACTTTTTTGCTAATCATTTAGTTTTTTTGTATTAAAATTGATGTATGAGTCTG
>CAYZUW010000412.1:0-3511 GCA_964481325.1 uncultured Saprospiraceae bacterium | reverse complement strand
CCATTGAAGCAGTCTATAAAAAGGCTGAAATGATCATGAAGGTAAAAGAGCCAATTAAATCAGAGTATAAGCTAGTCAAGGAGAACCAACTTCTTTTTACTTATTTCCACTTTGCATCGCACAAACCACTTACGACAGCTATGGTGAAAGCAAAAGCTATTTGCCTTGCTTACGAAACAGTAGAATTAGCAGATAGATCATTGCCTCTTTTGGTGCCGATGTCCGAGGTGGCAGGTAGAATGTCTATTCAGGAAGGAGCAAAATACCTAGAAAAACCGCTCAAAGGACGTGGTATTTTACTAGGCGGTATACCTGGTGTGCCTCCAGCTAAAGTACTTGTACTTGGAGGTGGTGTAGTGGGTATGCAGGCTGCTAAGATGGCAGCAGGTTTAGGTGCTTCAGTTACCATCATGGACATCAATCTCAATAGACTCAGACATTTAGCTGATATCATGCCTGCTAATGTCAACACTATGTATTCAAACGAGTACAATATCAGACGTTTGATCAAAAATCACGATTTGATTGTTGGAGCTGTTTTGATACCAGGCGCAAAAGCACCTAGCTTGATTACCAAGGATATGCTTAAGGAAATGAGACCCGGTACAGTACTCGTTGATGTTGCAGTGGACCAAGGTGGATGTTTTGAAACCACTAAACCTACAACTCATAAAGATCCAATTTATATAATAGATGATGTAGTCCATTACTCTGTAGCGAACATGCCTGGTGCAGTTCCGTATACATCTACTATAGGCCTTACAAATGCCACACTGCCTTATGCACGCAAATTGGCTAAACTAGGTTGGAAAAAAGCCTGTAAGCAGGACAATGGCCTTAAACTAGGACTGAACGTCATCAAAGGTGACATCGTTTATAAAGGAGTGTCTGATGCTTTCAAAATGAAGTATCACAATGTAGAGGATTACCTATAAATATCAGGTCAAAAAAATTATAGTATATGATTACATACAACGCAAGAGATTCAAAATCTCTAATTGAATTAGAAGACAAATTTGGAGCTCATAATTATCATCCATTACCTGTTGTCTTATCAAAAGGCAAGGGGGTGCATGTGTGGGATGTAGAAGGCAAACAATACTATGATTTTTTATCTGCGTACTCTGCTGTCAACCAAGGTCATTGTCATCCAAGGATAATTAATGCCTTAAAAACACAAGCCGAAAAGTTAACTTTAACCTCTCGTGCATTTTACAATGACAGTTTAGGTCCCTATGAGAAGTACGTGACGGAGTACTTTGGGTACGATAAAGTTCTGCCTATGAACACAGGTGTAGAAGCGGTAGAAACGGCGCTCAAGATTTGTCGTAAATGGGCATATGAGAAAAAGGGTGTCCCTGTCAACCAAGCAAAGATCATTTTTGTAAATGACAACTTTCATGGACGGACTATGGCGATCATTTCTGCCTCTGTTGATCCACAAAGTACGACTGGTTTTGGGCCTTATATGCCTGGATATATATTGATTCCTTACAACGATGTTGACGCTTTAGAGGAAGCCTTGAATAGCGACCCAAATATTGCAGGTTTTATTGTTGAACCTATACAAGGTGAAGCAGGAGTCATGGTTCCAGATGATGACTATTTGACAAGATGTAAGGCATTATGCGAAAAACATAATGTGCTTTTGATCGCAGATGAGGTGCAGACAGGCGTCGCTCGAACGGGTAGATTGTTAGCGACATGTGGAGATTGTACATGCTCGGGACATTGTGAAAACAAACCTCAAGTAAAACCTGATATTTTGATCTTAGGTAAAGCACTCTCTGGTGGCGTATTTCCAGTTTCTGCTGCCTTAGCGGACAATCATATCATGGAGTGCATTCGACCAGGAGAACACGGGTCTACCTTTGGTGGAAATCCATTGGCATGCGCGGTGGCTATAGAAGCCCTGGAAGTGATTCGGGATGAGAAACTCGCCCAAAATGCAGAAGCACTTGGTAAAGTTTTTAGGGCGCGCATGAACGCGGTCAAAGAGAAAACAGATTTGATTACATTAGTCAGAGGCAAGGGATTACTCAATGCCATTCTGATTAATGATACAGAAGATAGTAGTACTGCTTGGGACCTTTGTGTGGCACTGGCCAAGAATGGCTTGCTTGCAAAACCTACGCATGGCAACATTATCAGATTTGCGCCACCATTAGTCATGACAGAAGAACAACTTCAAGATTGCTGTGATATCATAGAAAAGACCTTTTTAGCTTTTGAAGTATAAAAATTTAAAATAGTATTATTTGGGGCTACCCCCTCTTTCATCGCTACTAGCTCTGCAGGAGGGGTCGGATCATCCGCTACTACTCGGAAGCCATATCCCTTATTCAGCTATACGCTCTGCCTTGTCTGAAAATAGCCAAGGCAGAGCGTGCTTCATTAAGGACTCTGGCTACCTCATACCGCTTCTACTCCTCAGCCAAAGATTAGCACTTTAACATTATTTACATATCATGAATACGGAAACGCTGTAAATCGTAATGCATATTAATTATATTAGCATTATGAACCAGTTGTCTAATATTTGTATTTTACTATTCTTAAGTTTGCTAATTTCCAGTTGTGGGAGAGATTTTTATGTGCCCAATACTCAGAATCTTCTTGTACTGGAGTCCAAAAAAAATTTTAAGACTAGTATTGGTATCAGCTCCGCGCAATTGCCATATAGTCCAATTGAAAAAATTGGTCTTAAAGGGGATTTTGGATATGTAAGGTCTAGATATACCAATACCGCTCGCAATCTAAATATAGGCACAATTGGAATTGGATACTATAACTCAAAAAAAATAAAACCTCTTTTTGAATGAAAGCAAAAAGCAATGGTTCGTCCGCAAACTCCGTCTATAGGATTTGATATTTTTGCTAATGTGAGCCTAGGAAGCATTGAATCATTCAGAGATAATGTACCTCCGTCAATAGATGTTGCTAGGCCGAGGCAGATGCCAAACAATCATTTTGAAGCCAATGTTTACAAACCTCATTTAAGTGGACAAATATTCTGGAAATCGAGAATATTCACCTTGAACTTTGGAGTTAGATATAGTCTGATAAATTTTTATGACGGCTTGGCTTCAGGTCAGTTTGATATAAATGTTTTAGAAAGAGCTACGGAATTAATTGAACTAAGTCCGACCTCAAATATCGAATATGATTTGAAATTATCGACTGGTAACAACAACATTGCAAGTTTTTTATCCATTAGTTGGAATCAAAAAAATGAGCTTTTCCGAACAGAAAATAGCACTTTTGCATTTGGCATAGACATTAATATTTCTAGCATATTTGCTGATACTTATCGAAAAGAAAAGTCGAACTAGAGATTTTTTTCGAGAAGAGCGAAGACCGAAATAAGAGAACATCTTCTTTAGGATATTTATTTTCCAAGATGATTAAATCTTGCTAGTTTGAGGGTGAGATATTCTTTACTAAAGCATTTGATTTGAGAATATTATTAAATTCTCACGTTAAAAAACATAAAGACTATGCAAGTCTAATG
>CAYZUW010000411.1:0-3532 GCA_964481325.1 uncultured Saprospiraceae bacterium | reverse complement strand
AGAACAAAAAATATAATGTTGATCGCTATGAAGCTATAACTGAATATCGGTTTGTAGCCACCTTGTACTTGTTCGTCACCTATTGGAAATATCATCTTTTCGTGTGTTTTCTCGCCCGTAATTTAGTAAATATTTAGCTCTGCCCTGTGTAGCATCAATATAAGTCGAATAAGAGCAGTGTCTTAGCTGCATTTTGTGTTGGATTTGAAAGCGGGCATTCTGGATTTCTAGCCAGGCAGACTTGGTGTATTTATTGTATATATTAACTCTATTCCTGATGTGTACATTTGGTGGTTTTACTCCAGGTATTCATCGGTTTATTATTTAATACCATAGTCGATTTGAGATGATAGTTTTAAAATTTGGTGGTTCTTCGGTAGCGACTCCAGAAAGGATATTGCAGCTGAGCGATATTCTGGGTAAATATTATGAAGAGGGTAAGCAATTCACGGTAGTGTTTTCGGCTTTTGGAGGCGTGACGGATTCCTTGATTGAGATGAGTAAGCTAGCAGAAGCGGGTGATGAAAAATATCTGGAGGCTTATGAGGCATTTTGTAGCAGACATACAGAGGCCGCAAATGCATTGTTAAAGGGTGGGGTATTGACCGAGGCCATAAAAGATCAGGAGGAAAATCATGAGTACTTGAGAAATTTGCTTCAGGGTATTTATCTAGTACGCGAAGCGACAAAGCGGACGATGGACTATGTACTGAGTTTTGGAGAACGCAATTCTGCTTACCTTATCAGTAAGGTACTCTCGCAAAAGGGAATCAATGCTCACTATCTAGATGCACGAAAACTTATCAAGACTGACGGAAATTTTGGCTCTGCTAAAGTGGATATGCAAAAGACCCATGAAAATATTAAAGCTTACTACGCCAACAATCCAGGAATAAAAATAGTAACAGGATTCGTAGCCTCAGATGCAAATGATATAACGACTACGCTAGGAAGGGGTGGCTCAGATTATACCGCTTCGATATTGGGTAGTTGTTTGGGTGCGGAGGCTATAGAAATTTGGACGGATGTGAGTGGTGTTCTTACCAGTGATCCTAGGAAAGTAAAGAAGGCTTTTACGATTCCTAACTTGTCCTATGCAGAGGCGATGGAGATGTCGCACTTTGGAGCGAAGGTCATCTACCCTCCTACGCTGGTGCCTGCCATGAACAAAAAAATTCCTATCTATATAAAGAACACTTTCGAGCCTGACTTTGAAGGAACACACATTTCTGAGCAGTCAGGAAATGGCAAAGCTGTAAAAGGGATTTCTTCTATCAGCAATGTGTCGCTACTGACCCTTGCTGGATCTGGTTTATTTGGGGTGCCTGGTATAGCGGCGCGCTTGTTCCAATCTTTGGCTCAAGCTGGAATCAACATCATACTTATTACCCAAGGGTCTTCGGAGTCTTCTATCAGTTTTGCGGTTGCGCCTGCTGATGCAGACTTGGCAAAGTCTACCGTAGACGAGACTTTTGAATATGAAATAAGTAAGCATAATATAAACCCGGTTAAGGTAGAGAATGAACTTTCTGTCATAGCTATCATAGGAGAGAACATGCGATACCAACCTGGTATAGCAGGGCGCTTGTTTAAAGCCTTGGGTAAAAATGGAATAAATGCCATCGCTATTGCACAGGGATCTTCAGAGCTTAATGTATCTGTGGTAATCAATCGCTATGATGAAACTAAGGCGCTGAATGTTTTACACCAGTCGTTTTTCCTATCTGATACGCGGACGCTGAACCTGTTTATGGTCGGAGTGGGCTTGATCGGAAAAACGCTTATCAAGCAGATACAAGAGCAGGCGAACTATCACAAAACTCAAAATGCGGTAGAGGTCAAAATCGTGGGTTTGGCAAATAGTAAGCGAATGATTTTTGAAGAAGACGGGCTCGACATGGAAACTTGGACGACACAGCTAGCCGAAGGAGAGACACAAATGACGATGCCTGATTTTGTAGCTAAGATGAAAGCGATGAATGTCAGTAATGCCATATTCATAGACAATACTGCAGAGCCAAAAATTGCTGAGAGTTACGAGCAAATCTTGGACGCCAGCATCTCTATTTCTACGCCTAACAAGATCGCGACCTCTGGCTCCTATCTACAATATATGCGACTCAAAAAGTTGGCGCAAAAACGAGGGGTTTATTTTATGTATGAAACAAATGTGGGAGCAGGCTTGCCCTTAATTTCCACTTTAGCAGATCTGATAAATAGTGGAGACCAGATATTGAAATTAGAAGCGGTGCTCTCTGGTTCCTTGTCCTATATTTTCAATAATTTTAAAGACGATAATTCTTTTCATTCCATCGTCACAGAAGCGAAAGCACTTGGATATACGGAGCCTGATCCAAGGGTTGATTTAAATGGTATCGATGTACGCCGAAAGATAATTATCTTGGCGCGTGAAATAGGATTACCGATCGAAGAAGGGGATGTAGAAATCGAAAATGTACTTCCACAAAAGTGTCAAGAAGTAGAAACGGTAGAAGAGCTTTTTGAGGTGCTAAAATCAGAGGATGATTATTTTGAAAAGCTGAAGCGAAATGCGGAAGCAGAAAATAAAGTCTTACGAATGGTCGCTACTTTAGAAAATGGAAAAGCAAAAATAGCTTTAGAAAAAGTGGACAGTACGCATGCTTTCTATTCTTTGAATGGATCCGACAATATGGTTGTATTGACCACTAAGAGATATAATGAAAGACCTTTGGTTATCCGAGGCCCTGGAGCCGGTGCAGAGGTAACGGCGGCAGGTGTATTTGCCGAAGTGCTTACTATTGGAAATCTTATATCTAAATAGCTGAATATCAGTAAATTATGAGCAAAACAGGAATAAAAGTATTTGCCCCTGCGACGGTAGCAAATATGGCTTGCGGATATGACTTGATGGGCTTCGCTTTGGAACAACCTGGGGATGAAATCATTGGTCGGCTTGTGGATAATCAACCTGGAGTTCGTATCACAAATATCTATGGAGATAAGGGAAAGCTATCCAGAGAGACAATGCAAAATACCGCTAGTGTTGCTGCGCAAAAATTCTTAGACCATATTGGAGATCCTACGATCGGAATAGAAATGGACATCTACAAAAAGATGCCTTTTGGTAGTGGTATGGGATCGAGTGCGGCAAGTGCGGCAGCGGGTGTGATGTTGGCCAATGAACTTCTAAAGCGTCCTTTAAGAAAACAAGAATTGATGCCCTTCGCTGTAGCTGGAGAACAAGTTGCCGATGGTGCGTATCATGCCGATAATGTGGCGCCTTCTTTATTAGGTGGAATCGTTTTTATTAGAGACAATGCAAGTCTCGATTTTCATCGTGTTGCTGCTCCTCCGGGTTTGTATGCTACGGTCGTTCATCCTCATATAAAAGTACTTACTAAAGATTCGCGAGATATACTTTCTGATACAGTTACACTAGAACAATCTATCACACAGAATGGGAATTTGGGTGGTTTGATTATCGGATTGCACAAGGGAGATTTTGATTTGATAAAGCGCTCTTTGCAAGATGTAATTATAGAACCTCAGA
>CAYZUW010000410.1:0-3538 GCA_964481325.1 uncultured Saprospiraceae bacterium | reverse complement strand
TTTAATTGCTCTGCAATATTATTTCGTTGATAATAATCCATCTTTTCATGAAGGTTATTATTAGAATTGGCCTTATCTATTAAAGTACTTTGAGTAATTTTTTTCGAAATATGACTCATAGTATTTAAAAAATTTTCTGTCTCTGAATAATTCATTCCGTATTTTTTTTCTGATAAGGCAACTAATGTATATTGCTCGATAATAGTTGAAGGAATTTTCAATCCATTAGCATTCTTATACTTTTTCAACAGCTTGATAACGGCTCTAGCTTTTGGATTATTGACTGTAATTCGTTTTTGAATTTTAGAATTCGTTTTAAATTGCCCACCTCTCTGCCAAATCCAATCTGGTCTTACATATAGGTTTAAATCTCGATCCACTTTATAATCATTGATTTCTCTTCCTGGCACAATATCAAAATGAATGAGTTCGCCCTTATGTACAATAGATAACCCAATAGCTTTTGATTGCTTACTTACATTAGCCTTTTGTCCAAACTCATCTCCGATTATCTCATACACGGTATAATACATTTTTTTCAAAGATTCGAAGCTACCTTTTTTGAAAGGTAGAATTATATCTAAGTCAAAATTAGACGTAAGCGCTGTTCGCTTAAAAAATGAACCAGCATCTTCTGGAAAGTGAACAAGTTCTGACTCAAACTCCTTCCAAAGCCAGTTTTTTATCTTCTTTCTGGCAGAGATTATCTTCTTCAAAGTTTCAGGGTCAGATTTAAGATTTTCTTCCGTTAGAAGTTTTTTCAAATAATTATCTGAGTTAAAAGGTAACTTGGATTCCTCACTTATTTTATATTGGTAAGAGGCATAACCAATTCCACCACCAACAAATCCACCTATGGCTGCCCTTTTTAGTGTCCTTATGCCATTATAACTTTCCCAAGTAAATTCTTGGTTAGTATTTCTGTGTTCTACCCATTGCAAAATAATATCAGCAATTGATGTGACTGTGGCTCCAATAACTGCGCCTTTCAATATGTGCTTATCTTTTCTTCGCATTCTTTTGTTGTTTTTGATTTGGATGTTCACCTCCTCCAAGCCACCTTCCTGTTATATGCCATTGTTCATAATAATATAACCAAAGAGCTATCCATGGAATTATTGTTTCAGATAAGAAGTCAGAGCTTTTAAATTCATTATACTTTGGTCTATATAAACAAAGATGTTTTTGTGCGTACATATGAGGAATTTTCTCACCCTTGTTATTTCTCACAAGGTTTGGTGAAACAATTCTGACCTTTGGATTTTTATTCAAAGTATATTCAAGCACAAAGCTGTAGTTTTCGCTTCTTGAGGTTGGGCGTATTTGACCGTTGATGATAATTGAATTACGCTTTATCACAGATTTGAAATGGCCGTACTTTGTCCTTATATTTCCTAGCTGCTGAGAAATTGTCTTTTTATTATTTGTTCTTTTCATTCACCAAAAAATGTATTTTTCTTAACAGAATCGTTCTTCGAACTTGTTGAGTTTGAAATGATACCTGTATCTCTAATAACACCTAAACCACCATTTTTCCTTATTTCTCCAATCACTTCACTTTCTCTTAACTGAACTCGTTCAACTAATTTGTCTCCAAATAATCCTTTGAAAATTTTTGATTCTTCAATCACACCATTTTCTTCTTTCAACTTTTGCCATTCAGTATACAAGTGAGCTACAAATTTTTTAAAAGCTTCATAATACTCTGGCTCAATATCCCACTTGTCGGTGAAGTCTTCTTCAGAATTAACAGGATTGAGAATTTTTAATCGTTCTGGAAATCTGAATTCTGCTCGAATCTTAGTGATGATATTATCAACAGTTTCAAATATGCTTTCTTCACCTGAATAAAGCTGACCTGCTATTGTTGTTAAAATAATGCTTCTGGTTTTATAGCTACCATCCTTTTCAAAGTATATATCACGATAGCGTTTAATTAATTGCACCGCTCTTTGCAATGGCTTTTTATTATTAAAATCATCTGCTTGGATTTTCTCAGCTCTTAACGCTTTTTCTAATAAACTTGATTCTGCAAGATTCGCCTTAGCCATAAACCAATCAGCATAGCCTCTTGGATTACTACTAACCCACTTTCCTAGTTCTCGATCTGGTACTCTTATTTTATTTTCATCATATGGATTATCTTGAATACCAGACATTAAATCCATATGAAAATCACCTGAGTAATTTAATCGAATAACTCTACTTTTAGCTTCAAGGATTTTTTTATACGTCTCATGCTCGCTTAATCTTCTTTTAAGTTCAGTATAAATTTTCATTGGGGTATGAAGGATCGTATTGTCCTTAAAATGAATAACAATATCCAAATCAAATTCATCCTTTCCAATTGGTTTTACTGTTGTAAATATTCGCACCGATCCATGTGGATATACTTCATACTTAAAAGGCTTGAAGAATACTTCATCTGACTCTATCCATTTCTTAATTGCTTCATAGCTCACAATCATTCTCTTATATCTCGTTTCATCAAGCTGTACTTCTTTTGCCATCTCATTAAGCAAATTATCTATTTGAGTTGCTCGTTTTTCTATTACTAACATTTAACTTAATTTTTTTGTGAAAAATATTTTATGCGCATGGTCAGAAATTCGCTTGCCGTCTTTGCTAAATTTCTTTTTGATTTCTTCTTCGGTTACCCAAATAAAATCATCACTATTTATTGATAGAAGGTTTTCGACCTCATCCATTTGTTTTTGATTGATATACCTAGGTGTATAAACGTCAACATATTTAAAAGTATCTACTTTATAATAAGGGTCTTCGTGAATCGGCTCAAAGTGTTGACCCACTAAATTGTAATAGATGTAATTAAACTGTGTAGATGGTAGGATATTAGAACCTATCAATTCTTCGTAAAATTCTCTCCAAGGGTCTGTTTCTCGCTTTTCTGAATTGAAAAACCACTTTATAAACCTTCTTAGATATTTCCGCTTTGACATTTTTAAGCGCAAATCATATTCACTTTTTTCATCATTCTTAATTGAATTATCGGTGATAATGCTCATACAACTCAATTCGTTAGTAGCTTCTGGATGATAGAATTTATAAACCCCACCAACAGGTTGGTAGGTTACTTTTTCAAACCGACTATTCTTTACCAGTAAATACTTCCCGCGACATTCAATTTTAAATAGGTAAGCGATTGATAATCTAATTTCTGAGTTACGTTTTAGAATTAGGGAATTGACATAGAGTTGAAGAAGGTTGCGCTCATTGTATAGAAAGTAAAGGACTTGTATTATTAAAGCAGAGGCTACACCGATCGCCATGCCAAATAACTCTGGACGTAATTCATCACTTGCCAGCCACTTAGCCCAAATAAAAAATATTATCCCTGCTACAATCTGTAAGACGTTTTTGCTCATAATCTATTGATAATTAGGTAATTTTGTTTTTAATGTCTCTCTTACACCTATATAAGCTGAGATTTCATCTTTTTTTGCCGTTGATGGCAAATTTTCCCAAAAACTGAGCTATTAATAGTGGAGCAGTCCTGGCGACCCAAAGTGCTATGCGA
>CAYZUW010000409.1:0-3540 GCA_964481325.1 uncultured Saprospiraceae bacterium | reverse complement strand
ATCGGGTAGAATCCGCATAAACCAATATTTTTTCATCGGCAATATTATCGCCGTCTGTATCTCGATAGCTATAAATATTTCGAGAATAAGTTTCTGAAATAAGCACTTGATCATCCAAGGGTAATAAATTACGAGGCAGGACCAGGCTATCCACAAAAGTGGTTCGTTTGTCCATTTTACCATCTCCATCCAAATCTTCCAAAACAGAGACTCTACTCCAGGGTTTATTCCTATTCGTGCCATCAATATCTTGCATGTAGGTTAACATTTCTGCTACATACATTTTTCCATTACCATCAAAAGCAATCGCAGTGGGTTCTTCTACCAGCGGTTCACTAGCGACCAATTCCAGTTTAAACCCTGCTGGCAAATACATCGTTTTCATACTTTCCGTGGCGGACAAAAATGGAGCGGCTGGATCGGGATCTATCGGTGGCTTTTGATAAATGTCATCCTGGTAAGTGATTTCTTGTTGGCAGCTTACTAAAAATAATAAGCTAAGTATGGTTATTTTTTGTAAAATGGACATTTTTATTGTTAAGGTTAATAAATTTTGAATTCTTGAGTAGAAAGTATTTCAGTGTTATACTTCTCTACTTATTTTATTGATATTTCATCAATAAGCAATGCTTCATCATTTATGGATTCTAACTTTGTAGTGTTTGCTCCGCTATCTAATTTTATCGGCACCGTTACGGTAAAATTTTATTCCAAGTAAATCCTTCATTTTTACCAAATTTTTCTTCTAAAATTGGAGTTGATTTTCCATTTACAACAATCAATGCTTTTACAGTAGTTTCTAAATCTATGGTAAAACTACCTTTGTAAACCCGTGAATGAATTGTTGGGATATCTCCATTAGTCGTATAGAAAATTTCAATAGTAGGATTGATTTCATCGCCTCTTAAATTAATAATTTGAGCAGCTATACTCACTTTATTAGAAGTAATTAATTTTTTCTCACCCAGAATACAAGTTGCCAATAAATTAATAGCACCCTTTTTATTGGTAGCTGATATGTACGCTCGTGTTAAGCCGTAAAATGCTTTTCTATGATTTGGTCCAACGTGTTGTTCCACATCAATAGGACTTCCATTATCCAGCGCTTTTATTTTCCCTGCTCCAAAAACAGTAAAATAAGTTCTGTTTTCTCCATAAGGATAAAAGGTACCTGTATCGTCTGTGCTTGTTACACGAACTTGCACAATATCATCTTCTATATCAGCTAAAGCTTCTCCATCAACCGATAATTGAATGTTAGAAGGTGCATTCGCCGTTTTTATAGTTTCTTTAGAAACCATTACACCATCTTTATATCCAACTGCTTTTAAAGTTCCAACTTGCCATTTCACCATCCATTGCGCTTGCATTTTATTCCAGACTTTTCCAGGTTTTTGTTTCCCTAAAGAAGTATTGTTATAAAACAATTCTACTTCATCACAATTAGAATAAACCCAAACAGGAATCTCTGTTCCTAATGCTACTTGAGGATGTGTCCAATGCGGTAAAATATGAACCATTGGTTCTTTTGTCCATTGACTTTGGTATAGATAAAACAAATCTTTTTCAAAATTGGCTAAATCAATTGCACCGCCCATAAAAGCTTTAAAGGGCCAACCTCCATGCACATATCTTGCCTCTCCAATATAATCGTAACCTGTCCACCTGAAAGCACCTGCGTAAGCTGGAATATCTCTTAACTGCGCAATGTTTAATCTTGATGAAACACGAACGGTTGCATTGTCATAGCTGGAATTAAATATTTGCTTTCTATGCTTTCTGTCTTTTTCTTCAATCCAATCATGCGTAAAGACTTCTTTTTCGGTTAAATCAGGCAAAGCGTATGGCTTCTGTCTTTTATGCGTGGCACCATTTCTAAACCAAGTTTTGGTTCTGTAATAACCTCTTACTTGCCAAGTGTGCGTATTTTCTGTACCAATGAAAACTTTTCCGTTTTGATGATTTTTTAAATTGTCTAAAAAACCTTTCCTTTCACTTCTTCCATTAACCCCTAAAATATTCATGTGTTCTGAACCAGAATCCCCAGAAGTTACTGGTCGAGTAGGGTCGAGTAAATTACAAGTTGTCACCAAATCTTTAGCAATATCTCCACGCGTTTCGTTACCAACACTATAAATAACAATGCATGGATGATTTCTATCTCTTTTAATCCAATCTGTTAAATCTTTTTTCCACCATTTACTAAAATGATGCGCTCCGTAATCATTTTTAGCTTTTCGACTCCAACCATCAAAAATCTCATCCATGACCATCATACCAACTTCATCACAAATAGCATAAAACGCTGGTGTTTGTGGATGATGAGCGGTTCTAATGGCATTGACGCCCATGTCCTTTAGTTGTTGAACTCTAAAACGTAAAATTTTATCAGGCACTGCAGCTCCTAAAGCCCCGGCATCTTGATGATTACAAACACCTTGTAATTTTACATTTTTACCATTAATCCACATTCCCGTTTCTGTTTTCCATTCAATATCACGAACTCCAAATTTGGTTTCTACTACATCTAATAATTCTTTTCCAATAAAAAGTTCTGTTTTTAAAGTATATAAATATGGACTTTCTACTGACCATAGTTTAGGATTATTTATTTCCAGTTCTGCTATAACATTTTGTTTATTTGTGATTTTAGTTTTACTTTTAGTAGAGGTCATCTCGATTCCGTTTTTATCAAAAATGGAATGCAAAATTTTTACCCTTTTGGAATCTTTATTTTTATTCAATAATTCCGTTTCTACAAAAACTTTGTTTTTTTCTGTTCTAACAAAAACACCATCTCTTTTAACGTGAACATCGTTTTTAATATCAATCCAAGTATGCGCATAGATTCCACTACCCGTGTACCACCTGGCAGAAGGCTGCTTATTATTATCCACCCGTACTGCAAATGTGATAGTTTCTGATGTAGCAACAGTCTCACTAATGTCATAAGCAAAAGATATCCAACCATAAGGTCTCGTTCCTAATGCCTTTCCATTTGCCCAAACAGTACTATTCATAAAAACACCATCAAAAGCAATTTCAATGTGTTTTCCTTTCCATTCCTTCGGAACTGAAATAGTTTTTCTATACCAACCAAAACCTGCGGGTAAATAACCAGATTGTCCTCCTGTAGGATTGTTTTCATTATACTTCCCCTCAATACTCCAATCGTGCGGCAAATTTAAAGACCTCCATTTGCTGTCATCAAAATTAATTTGCTCTGCTCCTGTAGTATCTTTTTGAATAAATTTCCAATCTTTATCAAAACAGATTCTTTCTGTTTTATGGCTCGTATTTGCGTATCCTTTGAATAAAATACCAAGAAATAATAGTAGGAAAATTTTGATGCGCATTCGTTTAATTTTTTTCTTAAAAAGCTTATTTAGTAACAAAAAATAAGTGTATTTTTACGGGCTTTATTGAGCCATTCATTGAAGTTTATTTTTAACAAAAAAAAACAATGAGATTGAGATTTTTAACCCACTTTTTAGTAATCGCAACTCTATCATTTTTTAGTTGTAAAAGTAAGCAATACTT
>CAYZUW010000408.1:0-3540 GCA_964481325.1 uncultured Saprospiraceae bacterium | reverse complement strand
ATCTCAATAAAAACAAAAAAGATCATGTAGAGGATGGTATGGTATCTAAGCCAAAGCCAAATCGAATAGAAAAATCTAAAACATCTACTTCTAGCTATCTAGAAGAGTCTAAGGAAGATAATGCAGTGTATCGTGCGCCTATCACGAGCAATAACTATAATACTTATGATAGTAGCTCCAATGCTAAGTTTAAGGAAGAGAAAATAGAAGTGGCACCTAGCTCGCAGCCTAGCCCTACGATAGAAACCAATAGGACAGATAATACGATTGGCATGGATAAGCAGTCAACTTCTAATTCTGAAGTTGTGACTAGACCTAGTGCGCCATTAAGCAGTACGATACCAAGCACTACAGCTACAAGCCCAAGGGTTTCAAATCCTGTCAGCAGTAGTCCAGTGCCAAATAATCCAATACCTAGCAGTTCAACACCTAGTGCTTCTGTACCTAGTAACTCTATACCTAATAATCTAGTACCTAGCACTACAATACCTAGTAGCACTACAATACCTAGCACCCAAACTGTGGAAATACGCTATCATGTGGTAGAAAAAGGTCAAACACTATACAGATTGTCTAACATATATGGTAAGCCAGTTGACTATATTAAACAAGTCAACGGCTTAACAGGAAATACTATAAGCATCGGTCAAAAACTTATTGTAAATTAGCACAGAAATTAATTTACAGTCTTTAGCATGAAGAATAACAATATTTGGCTTGCCCTCATTTTCATTTTTTGCTCTTTCGGAGTGTACAGTCAAAATGGTACCGCTTTTGGAATCAAAGCGGGTCCTTTAATTGGATTTCAGAGTTGGAACAATAGTGAATCTGAATTGCTCTTTCGTTATCATGGTGTAGTTTCTGTAGAAACTTATGATCAAGATGGTGCCAATTCTCTTTTTGCGCAAGCAGGATATCATGTCAGAGGAGGTGCATTGCGATTACGAGGAGGTGCTTTTCAAGCCCTAAATAGCTCCCGAATCATCAATATTCCTACCCAATCCTATCCTTATGAATTTAGAAATGTTTCTCTGTCTCTAGGTGCTAAACAACGGTTTTTTTCTACGCAGGAGAGTTCATTCTATTATATCTTAGGTATTAGAGGAGAGTATACGCTAAATACGAACCTTGATATTTATCACTCGGAGGACGACCCTTTGGCAGAGTTCAATTTGATACATCCTTTTCCAGGCACTAATGTTCGTAGATGGAACTACGGTGTAATTGCAGGAGGCGGGGTCGAATTTATGTTTTCAGAGCTGGTTGGCGGATTAGTAGAATTGAGCATTAGCCCTGATATATCTCAGCAATATTTCCAGAACTCATTCACTTATACAAGTAATATCAATGGCCAACAACTCAGAACGATAGGGGAGCGCAGAATTAGAAATATCAGTATAGAATTGAGTGTTGGCTTCCGATTTCTGCGTATTGTAGAGTATATTGATGATGTTTTCTAACCTAATTCACGGATTTTAGCCCCTTTTTTACTTTACTCATTAGAGTTGGAATCTCTAATAAATGCTTGGATTTATTACTAAAATCCTCCTCCTTGTTCGTAACTTCGCCTTGAACATTACTGTTTATTATCTGTATACTAAGTGTAGTCTTATTTACTATACTTCAAAATATCTATTATGAGTGTTGTAGAAATGAAAGTGCCCGTCATCGGCGAATCCGTAACAGAAGTAACTTTATCGCAATGGTTAGTCTCAGAGGGAGACGTAGTAGCTATGGATCAAGCTATTTGCGAGTTTGAATCCGATAAGGCGACCTTGGAATTTCCAGCCGAAGCTGCCGGCAAAATATCTTTTGTAGCAGGAGAAGGAGACGATTTAGAGATTGGAGCCCTGGTAGCTAAGATAGATACTAGCGTAGCCGCTCCGGCTAGCACAGCTAAACCCGCAGCACCCGCAGCTAAAGTAGAAGCACCAGTAGAAAAGAAACCAGAACCAGTAGCCGTTGAAACCAACTCCAATGGAAATGGATCTTACGCTAAAGGACACCCTTCACCAGCAGCAAGTAAAATACTTCAAGAAAAAAATATATCTCCTGAAAATGTAGTGGGCACTGGCAAAGATGGTCGCATCACTAAAGAGGACGCATTAAGAGCTTCAAACCGAGCTGCATCTACAACAGCTCCTACAACACCAAGTCCAGCTGCACCAACGGCAAAACCAACTTCTACAGGACTGTTTAGTCGAGAGACTAAAAGCAAGAAGATGAGTCGTATGCGTAGAACCATCGCAGCGAGATTGGTATCTGCTAAGAACGAGACAGCTATGTTGACTACTTTCAATGAAGTAGACTTGACCAACGTGATGGCTCTGAGAAAGAAATACCAAGAGGAGTTTGTAGCAAAGTATGGAGTGAAGTTGGGCTTCATGTCTCTCTTTGCGAAAGCATGCGCAAAGATGCTCATAGAGATGCCGGACGTAAACGGTCTAATAGAAGATGATATCAATATTGTACACCATGACTACGCAGATATATCATTCGCTGTATCTACACCTACGGGATTGGTCGTACCCCCTATACACAACTGTGAATCGCTTCACTTTTCAGAAATAGAACTGAAGCTAAAAGAATTGGCTAAGAAGGCAAGAGAAGGAAGTCTCACAGTAGAAGAAATGTCAGGCGGAACATTTACCATTACCAATGGAGGAGTATTCGGCTCTATGATGAGTACTCCAATAATCAATAAACCCCAATCAGCCATCTTAGGAATGCACAACATCATCCAGCGCCCTATGGCGATCGATGGGGAGGTAAAGATACGTCCAATGATGTATTTGGCGCTGTCTTATGACCACCGTATCATTGATGGAAGTACTTCTGTGACCTTCCTCAAGAAGGTAAAAGAGCTCCTAGAAGATCCGTATAAAATGTTTTTAGACATATAAATTAATAAGATGACTATTGCTGAGTTTGGTGATTACGCAGGCAGCAACCCGCTGTGGGTATTATTGTTTTTTGGATTCATCATTATATTTGCTCTTGTGGCGGGCTTTATAGGAAAAGGAGAAGGACACCTTTCTCCGTGGAAGCACCTATATGCGTCTTTGATTTACCTTACTTGCATCCCTGCTATTTTTATAGTATTCATGAGTTTGTATGCCCTCGTTTTTGAAGGAGCGAGCATCGCAAATGTCAATGTAGTTACACATATATTTCCGGTTGTTTCTATGATTGCGACCTTGTCTATCATCAAGTCAAACGTATCCTTAGACAGAGTGCCAGGCTTCCAAAAGATATCGGGATTTATCATTATGGTTATTGCCGCAAGTGTTTTAGTTGGAATCTTGATGAAGACGCGTCTTATTGTTTTTTCATACATGCCTATCCAGCAAGTAGGTCTCATCTTCTTGGCCATTTTTGCAGTGATTTATTTCGGCTGGAGAAAAGTGATGAGCAGCAACTAATTTCAGCTTTCTTTTTCTAATTTTTTTTTGGGCGATCCTCCGACGAAAAGGTCGGAGTCGAGTCATCTGCTACTCGCTATTCAGCTCGGCCCTGACGGGCTTCCCGATGGTTTCGCTA
>CAYZUW010000407.1:0-3566 GCA_964481325.1 uncultured Saprospiraceae bacterium | reverse complement strand
ACTTTGTGGCATACGGAGATCTAAGAACAGATTTGGGCGCAATTACTTCTGATGTGCGGCTTGAGCTTACTGAAGGTGTAGAGACCGCCAAATATGAAGGCCAACTCAATTTAAAAGATTTTGACTTAGCCACCTGGACAGGAGATAGTCAGTTTGGTAATGTAACCATTTCTGCAAATGTCAAAGAGGGCATTGGTTTGAAAAGGGATGTTGCATCTGCAAACTTAAGTGCAACATTGGAAGAGATTACTTACAAAGGGTATCGATATGAACATATTCAATTGGTAGGCCGATTGGACAGAAATGAGTTTGATGGAGACTTAATGATTGACGATGAAAATATAAATCTAGACTTTGGTGGGAAGATTAGTTTTGCAGGAGAAAAACCAGTGTACAATTTTAAATCTGAAGTGCGTAATATTGATTTTCAGAAACTCAATTTAAGCGAAAAAAATATTGTTCTTTCAGGAGGTGTCGACATCGATGTATTGGGTGAAAAAGTATCTGATATCATTGGCGAAATTTATCTTTCAGATTTTGAAATTTCTATCGCAGAAGAAAATCTGCATTACAGTCTCGACACTATCGCGCTAACGTCCACCGCCGATGCATCAGGAAACAAGAATTTACACCTCGAAAGCGAGTTGTTACACCTTGACCTCGAAGGTCTGTATGAAGTGGATAAAATAGGTTTTGCAGTCCAAGACTACCTTGTCGTAAAATTTCCAGAATATGCAGAAAGATTAAATATCGGCATGTCAGGTGAGCGTTATGATGACATGGAGTTAAATTTTGATTTAGAAGTATATGACTCAGAAAACTTGAGTTATTTTATTGATAGTCGTATAGATACTATTAGAGACATGAAGGCGGAAGGTTATTTTAGTACGACTTTTGATTCATTGTCCCTCCTCGCGGAATTACCTAGCTTTAAGTTTGACGACAATACTTTGGAGAATATAAATATTTTATTGGACGCGAATGAGGAAGACACAGAATTAGTCTTAGGAGTATTAAATACCTACCTTAAACAAGGGCAAAAATTACCCGCGTACAGTCTTTTTGCAGATGCTCACGGAGACAATATTGGCTTTAACTTGACGATCAATGATGAAAAGGATGAAGCATATAATCTCCTAGTTAATGGTTCGCTGCAAGTACTTGAAAATAAAATATTTGAACTTAGTTTTTTACCTTCTAACTTGACATTGTTAGGGCAACAATGGGAAGTGACAGATGGAAATTCAATTCGCTTTGGGAGAGACTTTGTGGAAATCGAAAACTTTGCGCTTACCAATGGCCAACAAAATGTAAGATTTGACAATAATGGAAGGAAGGGAATAAATGTAAGCTTGGAGCATTTTGATTTGGAAGAGATTAATAAGTATACAAATTATGATAAGCTCTATTTTGATGGAGATTTCACACTAGATATATCGGCAAATGATGTATTCGCATTGAGTGGTTTTGAGCTTGATTTGAATATGGATACCCTAAAGATATTTGAAGATGATTGGGGAGTGCTGAGTTTGAATGCTAAGTTGCCTAACCTAGATGAAAAGGTCCAAACATACCTATCTCTTACCAAAGACGATCAACAAATCCTGGCCGAAGGTTATTATATCCCACCAAATAAAAATCGTAAAAGTAATCCTGAATTCGAAGACAATTTTTTTGATTTTGATATAGGAGGGAATGCCGTACCGCTAAGCTTGCTAGAGTATTTTATTCCATTTGGCTTGTCTAACACGGTGGGACTAGTAGATGCGGATGTCAAACTCAGCGGCTTTCCCACTGACATAAATTCTGAAGGAGAATTAAGAGTATACGATGGAGCTTTTGATGTAGACTATTTAGGGACTAGATATTATGTGGAAGATGGGACTGTGCAAGTGACTAAAACATATATAGATGGTACAGGGGGAATCGTTAAAGACAGATTCGGAAATATAGCTGTATTGAATGGAGGGGTATATCATACCAATTTGAAAGATATGCTCCTAGATGTAGTAATCGAAGCACCTCGATTTTTGGCTTTAGATACCAAAAAAGGGGACAATGAGTTCTTTTATGGCATCGGTTTAGGGCAAGGAAGTGTAAAGTTTACGGGGCCTTTTCACCAGACCAATATTGACATAAATGCTACTACATTGGAGGGTACAAAAATGTTTATCCCAATTGAGTCTGGTGAAGAAAGTAGTGAAGTTGGATTCATCAATTTTGTAAAACGGGAGAAAGCGATTATTGAAGAAGATTTCTTTGAGCTGAGAGGTGTGAATATCCTCCTTAATCTAGAAATAACTGAAGCAGTAGATGCGCGCCTAATTTTTGATGAGGAGGCTGGAGATATAGTAAAAGGGAGAGGGAGAGGAAATGTCGAAATTCGAAATACGCGTACAGGAGAGTTTACTATGTATGGTAATTACGAGATTGAAGAAGGTGAATACTTATTCACATACTCCTATAGAGATCTTGTCAAATTTAACAAACCATTTAAAGTGAAAAGAGGTGGAAGTATCGTCTGGGATGGTGATCCCTATGCCGCGCAGATAAACTTAGAGGCAGAGTATGTTGGTTTGAGAACTTCAGTATTTAACCTGATAGCAGAATTTTTAGAATCCAACGCAAATGATGGATTGGCCACAGAGGCAAGAAATACAACGAATGTAGATTTGTCCATGTTTTTGAAAGGTGATTTGTTTTCTCCTGAAATCGAATTTCAGATGGATTTTCCTGAACTAACAGGTGAAATAAAAGGATATGTAGATAGTAAGTTGCTGACTCTAAATAAAGATTTAAATGAACTCAATAGACAAGTATTTGGCCTGATGGTCATCGGTAGCTTCTTACCTACAACAGAAGCAGTGATTGGATCAGATGACTTTGTAAATTTTGGAGTGAATACGGTCTCCCAATTTTTGTCTAATCAACTGTCTTTGTATGTTTCAGAACTGCTGTCCGATATCCTAGTAGAAAATGGAGTATTTACAAGGGCTGAATTTAATGTGAATTATTCCGTTTATGATCAAGGGGCAACAGGATTCAGCACTATTAATCGAGCCAGTGAACTGTCTTTACAGCTCAAGAACTATCTTTTTCAAGAGCGGCTGGCTGTTAAGATTGGGACAGATATAGGTATTGGTGATGAAACGTACTTCGGTGGTTCTCAAGCCGCTTTAAATACCTTTGATGTCATTGTAGAGTGGGTAATTACGAAAGACAGAAGATTCAAACTGCTCGTGTATAACAAAAATGATATTACCTTTCTAGGCCCACAACGTCAGAGTGGTTTAGGTTTGAACTACCGATATGAATTCGATACTTGGAGTGAATTCTTCAAAGGATTGACTAGTAAAACTAAAGCCGCTATCGCGCAAGTAAAAAAGAAGAAATAAACCAATTTCCTTTGTGCATTAAATACCGTATTTAGTTTTTCACCTTGGGTGAGTGGTAGAAATGATGCCACCCTTAGGTGGCAGTCCAAGCCACACCGATAGGTAGGCGCAGGACCGGAGCGATTTCTACGTTTAATCCAAATTATATAACAAAAAAAATTATGCGTAGTG
>CAYZUW010000406.1:0-3590 GCA_964481325.1 uncultured Saprospiraceae bacterium | reverse complement strand
TTACAGTAAATATTATTCATTTTTTATATCAATATTTTACTGCCGAAACTTGAGTTATTTAATAACTACCGAAATAACGACGGAAGAACCATTCTATAGTCAACAAACCAAGGAGAATAAATAAAATCCATTTTAAGTTTATAACGGACCTCGTTTTAGTGCTTTCATAAAGTACTGGTTTGACATTTCCTTTACTCTTTATTTTAGTACTAATACTACTTAGATTAGCTGGTGCTATAATGTCACCACCATATTTATCACTCAATAATTTGAGTAAGGCGTGGTCGGCGGTAGTCTCAAATAATTCCAATTGTATAGGGCGAATACTAAATTGACCATTATATTGTAGTTCCTCTCCGTTGCTAAAAGTCTTTGCAGTGTAGGAGTAATTACCAACCCCTAATAATCCAGCGTCAAGTCGATACGCATTACCTACCTTATCAAAAGTGAAATTGTAGTTCTTCCCTTTGTCATCTGTGATAACTAGACTAGCGTCAGGCTCATTTATGAGCTCGTAACTCTGATTGTAAAGCTCAGCATCAAAGATGATTTGTTCATTTTCGTTGAATATATTTTTATCAAGACTTACTCTGAATTTTCTCTTGTCTTCCTTTAAGCTTAAATACTGTATGCACTTCCCCAGTAGTTCTTCAAAAATATCATGGTTTTTATTTTCCAAATAGTCGAACAGTTTCCATTTCCACATATTCTCGGCGGCTATTACTGCAGATTTTGCTCCATTGGATTCGCCAAATACAATAAGAGGATACTTAGTATCTACTTTGCCTATTCGTTGGTAAGCTAGTACAGAAGTGTTGGGGCCCTCAGAAAATTTACCGAAAGGAGCTAATATAGGAGCAAAACGAGGAAGTGCATTACTTATTAGCGGATCAACCTTGTAAAGACTAAAGTTATTTGCAATGCTAGCTTGCACATCGTTCGTACTTTCCGTATTCCCAGAAATGCCAAGCATATTTTGTGTACTATTAAATTTTCCGATATCAGTCTGTGAACCTACGATGAATAACACGGGTTTTTTGTTATTCTTTATAGCAGAGAAAATCGTATTAGATGGATGACTACTTGAAGGTAGTTGATGTAAAATAATAAAATCGTATCCGGGGATATTGATATTATTGCTGCTAGCGTACTTTACCTCTACTTCATAATTCTTGTTACTTTCCATCGATGATTTGATGGCTGAAAGATCTGGATGCGGAGAATCGGCTAGGATTAATATTTTTTGCCTAGCATCTAGCACATCTATAAAGATTTCTTTATTATTATTGACAGTACTTACTTCTCCATCAATCTTGTTGACAGAAAAAACAAATCTTTGAACGCCGGCAATATCTGCATCAAGAATTACTTCTTTAGTTGTGAAGTAGTTGTTTTTGTCTACTTTAATAGGAAATGTTTGTACGGCTCCACCACCTAATTTCGTGACAGTAAGTTGGGTGTTTGCTCCAGCACAATTTTGCGCAGCAATATCAACCTGGATGCTGAACTTATCTCCTAAGTAGGCAATCTTGTTGTGAAATACTCGCTTGATCAAAACGTCCTTTTGAGGTGTGGTATCTCCAAGAGCTACTGTATAGATAGGCGCAGAAAGTTTTGTTCCGGCATATATCGGATTACTTCCTTCGTTGTATATCCCATCGGTGGCAAGGATAACTGCGCCAAGATTTTGATTACTATATTGGTCGTAAACTGTATTAAGAACTTCAGAAATGTTACTTACTTTATCAGTGTAAGAAAAATCCATATTCTCTCTTACTTCACTACCAAAGGAGTAGGACTTTACATCATATTCTTGCTCTAAATCTTCCTTAAGTTGCTGATATTCAGATTGAAAGGTAGTTTGCTCTTCTTTTGACATGTTCGCCATTACAGACTCAGAATTGTCTTGAGCGATTACAATGATTGGTTTTTTAGTTTCCGTCAAGATAGATTTTATCTGTGGAGATAGTAAGAGTATAGCCAGTACGGATACCAAGCCAGCGCGTACAAACCCTAAAACCCAATGCAACCAGTTTTTTTCTTTGAAAGTACCACTACGAGCATATAATAGAACGGCATATGCTATCCCAAGTATAATACATAGTAGGATATACCAAGATGGATACGATAGAGAAAGATTACTCATAAATTGTTTTTAACGCTCATTTTCCCCACTTAAATAAAGCTGAAAATCATGATAATCAATGCTTTGCCCCGTTTTTGTAATAGGACAGCGCAAGATATAATTCCAAACGTGATTTTAGGTAGTTTGTTATCATCTTTTGCTGTGTTAAAGACATGTCGCACCAGTTAGAATATAATCCATATCCTGTGGAAGGAGATAAGTTGACAATTGGTAAAAGCTTTGATCAGCACTTATAATCTCCTTATTATCCTAAGCTATTGAGGTTGAACAAAGAGACTTGATTTTACAAGCTCTAAGCTTCTTATCAAAAAGATAAGTTAGATCTCTTTTTGTAGGATTTAGAATTTAGTGGTTTTTCAACGACGAGTACATCTTGAAATTCTTCCACTCTTGATTTCATAGCTTTATTACGCCAATGCCCCTCTACGAAGGCTACTCTTGTTAAACCAGCTGCAGCTATTATTTTATCTAATCTTTGTTCTTCAATTGCAATATTAGCACCTGTAACTTGTTTATCCATGAGCCTGTAGCCGTCTCCGGCATACGGGAAATTAAAATCCTTTCTGTTTGCCATGATAGGTTCAAATTGGTGATCATAGACAAAGCAAGTGGCTAGACATTGGCCACCAGGTTTTAGTACTCTGCATATTTCTTGAAAATAGTGTTCTATTTCTTCAATGGGCATATGGGTAAAAACAGAAAATAAAAATGCAATATCAAATTTGTTCTCTGTATAGGGAAATATGAAATCATTTGCTTTTTGACTATTGGTATTATAGAGGTCGTTGTGTAGAGGAATATATTGAAAATTGAAATTGGGAAAATCGGGGCTTATCTTCTTTTGACACCAGCTTACTCCTTTTTCCACTACATCAAAACCTTCATAACTTCCTTCAGCGTTTAGAAATTGAGTGAGTCGAACAGCAGTTCTACCAATACCTGAACCGATATCCAAAAGTTTATGGTCTGGCTTTATCTTAGTTAGTTTAAACAAGTGACTGCATTGCAAATTACCTTGCGAAATAAAGTCCCCAGACCCGGTATAAATATCTCCTTTCGGAGGTTGATATTTGCTTCGCTTTCCCGCTAAAGACTCCCAAAAATCAATCGGAATATAATACAATTTACGTACCGTCATTCTCATAGAAGGAGACAATAAATAATAGAATTTTCGCAGGTTCATAAAGTGCATTGAGAAGGCAAAAGTAATACATATACCCCTAAATAGTATTTGTACTACTAAATTATGGGAGGTCATCCAAGACTAGAAAGTGCATAAAATTTGATTTTTCGAAAATTTATTAAAAAAAAATTATTTTAATTTTAGTTGATAATCAAATACTTACACTAAGTATATTCACAATATTAATTAAAAATTTGATATGTTTTGGACACAAAAATTGCACAAAATTAGATTTCACCATATTAAGTTCTGATTTCAAAA
>CAYZUW010000405.1:0-3604 GCA_964481325.1 uncultured Saprospiraceae bacterium | reverse complement strand
TTAACGTCACCGTTAAAGTAACGTTAAGGCAAAGTACTAAGCCCACGATATGGTTCAAATACTCGTTATTGAGTTGGAAAGCCCTATATTAGGGGCGATTTTAATGCCGATGAATGGAGCATAAGAGAGCAGAAAGGGATTTAGAGAGTCCTATGCTTTTGTTTTTAGGCTTTTTTCGACGGAGAGACACCATAAATTAGACATTTATTATAAACTAAATAGATTATGAAGTATACCAGTAAATCCATGTTACTAAAATCCCTTTTATTCTCAGCAATGTTTGCTTTTGTAGGCATGGCGAGTACCTATGCACAAAGAATCGCAGTAGTAGATATCAATGCGGTGCTTGAAGGTTTGCCTGACTATAATAAGGCACAGGCGGATTTGGACAAAACCGCTTCTAAGTGGAGACAAGATATAGCGCAAGAGTACGACAAGATCAAAGGAATGTATAATGCGTATCAGGCTGAGCAAGTGTTGATGAGCGATGATATGCGTACGCAAAAGGAAGATGAAATCATGGCTGCTGAGAAGAGAGTCCGTGATTTGCAGAAAGACAAATTTGGACCAGAGGGAGCTTTGTTTCAGAGAAGACAAGACCTTGTGCAACCTATACAAGATAAGGTATACAATGCTTTAGATAAGTTTGCTAATCAGAAAGGATACGATTTTATTTTTGATAAAAGTAGTGCCACAGGTTTGATATTTGCCAACCCAAAATATGATAAGACAGAGGAGGTGAAAAGCTCTTTAGGTCTGTAAAATTTAACATTTATTCGTTACTTTTGTGGAAACAAAAAGAGACGTTTAATCATTATTAGAAAATTATATAATATTTAATACGATGAAAAAATTATTCACTTGCGCATGTTTACTTTTAGCCTTGACATTTATGTCTAGCTCAGTAAGCGCACAAAAATTTGGCTACTTAAATTCTCAGGCTTTATTAGCTGAGATGAATGAGGTGGAGCAAGCAAAAGCTAACCTAGAAGTACTAGGGCAGCAGCTTAGAAAAAAGGGAGAGGCGATGGTAGCCGATCTTAAAGCAAAATATGGTGTAGTACAACAGAAAATAGCTGAAGGCGGCTTGTCCCCAAAGGATCAAGAAGCAGAAGCTGCAAAATTGAAATCTGAAGAAGCAGAGATTGCAAAATTTGAGCAAGATATGGTACAGCAGCTTCAAAAGAAAGAAGCCGATTTGTTGCAGCCAATCTTAGATAAAGTAAACTCAGCAATCAAAGCAGTAGCAGAAGAGGAAGGGTACTTATACATCTTTGATTCTAGTACGCAAGTACTATTGTACGCGGATGAATCTTCTGACGTGAGCGCAAAAGTAAAAACGAAGTTGGGGATTTAATCCTTTTACTTTGGGTATAAAAAATATAAGGGATGTCGAGTATTTCTCGATGTCCCTTTTTTTATCGTATAAATAAAAAGAAAATGAAAAAAATAATATTCAGTGCCCTTTTGTTGACATTTACCTTAGTGTCTGTCCAAGCACAAAGTTTCGGTCACTGTAACTCTAGAGCTATCTTATTAGAAATGCCAGAAATGGCTACAGCTACTTCAGAACTAGAAGTACTAGCGAGACAGTTACAGAAACAAGGGGAAGACAGGGTCGCTAAGTTACAAGCAGAGTACCTTGCTTTAGAAAAAGAAATTGCAGCTGGCAATCTTTCAAAAGTACAACAAGAGCAAGAGATCGGCAAGTTTCAAAAGAAGCAACAAGACTTGGCTTCGTTTGAGCAAGAAATGACTGCAAATATTCAAAAGAAAGAGGCAGAGTTGTTAGAGCCGATATTGACAAAATTGCAAGCTGCGATTAATGACTTAGCCGAAGAAAAGCAATTCCAATTTATTTTCGACCAAGGAACTCAGGTGCTTCTTTTTGCGGAGCAGTCTACAGATGTGACAGATATGGTCAGAGCCAAGTTGGGTTTATAAAAGAGCCAATAATCAAATCTTAATAATAAAAGGGCGGCTGAGCAATTATCAGTCGCCCTATTGTTTTTTCGTAAGTTTTCGGAGTGTACACAAAGGCCATAATCTTGTACACTAGTGCTGGGGGGTATTGGTTCAAGATTGTGCATGCCAATGCTAGTGCGCATTGGTTCCTTCCTTATTTTGATCCGCTGGATCAAAATTGATTCGCATCAGGCAGTCATATCATACCCTAGTATAGAGAGCATCTGATTGACAGATTGCTCCTCTCTATATAGCGTATCTATACAATTTCCTTTACTATCCTTATCTATAATTACATATTTGGGGGAAGGTATCAAACAATGCTTGATGCCTCCATAGCCACTAATGGCATCTTGGTATGCTCCCGTATGAAAGAAACCAACGTATAAAGGTTCTTTGTCCCGCGCCTTACTCCGAGGGAGTATCACCTGCTGATTGAGATCATCAGAGTTGTAATAATCGGAGTGGTCACAACTGATGCCACCTATATTCACTTGGGTGTATTCGTTGTCCCACTTGTTGATAGGAAGCAGGATGAACTTCTCAAATATAGACCAAGAATCAGGTATGGTGTTTATCAATGAGTTGTCTACCATATACCACAACTCTGTATCGTTTTGCTGCTTTTCTTCTAGCACTGAGAATATGATGGCACCGCTTTCTCCGACAGTATATTTTCCAAACTCTGTGAAGATGTTTGGTTCCTCTATTTTCTGTTCCTTGCAAGTCGTTTTGAGGCTAGAGACGATTTCGTTGATGATGCCCTCGTAGTCATATTCAAATCCAAGGTTGTTGCGAATAGGAAAGCCTCCTCCTATATTGAAAGAAGTAAGTGATTTGCTTTTGGGCTTTAGTTCCGTATACATCTTTACAGCCTTCTGAAATTCTCTCCAATAGTATAGATTATCTTTTATCCCAGAGTCCACAAAGAAGTGCAGCATCTTTAGCTCGAAGCGTTTATCACCCTTGATTTCTTTTTCATATAATGGAAGTATTTCTGATTGACGTATGCCTAGTCTTGAGGTGTAATAGGGAGACTGAGGCGCCTCGTCAATGGCCATGCGTATGCCTAGCTTTATTTTGTGTAGTGGTTTTCTGATTTTCTTTTTTAATCTCGCCAACTCATCCATAGAATCCAACACAATAGTAGAATTGGTGAAGCCCATTTTGTGTAGACTCAAGATGTTATCTATGTACTGGTCTGTCTTGTAACCATTGTGCACAAGAATAATATTATGGTCTAATTTTTCCTCTTTTATCAACTGTTTCACTAGGTCGATATCGTAAGAACTAGATGTTTCTAAATGCACATCTTGTGAAAGTGCTTTTTTGATGACAGGCGCAAAGTGATTGCATTTGGTACAGTAACAATTGTAGTATTCCCCTTTGTACTTGTTGCTCTTGATGGCTTTGTTGAATAGTCTTCGAACCTGCTTGATTTGGTCAGCTATTTTTGGGAGGTACATAATGCGCAAGGGTGTTCCATATTTGTCAATAAGACCCTTTACAGAAATACCGTTAAAATGGAGGTAGCCATCCTCCACATTGAAGCCCTCTTGCGGGAATTTGTAAGATTGTTCTATGAGATCAAAATAGGTGTTTTTCATTGGACAGCGCCTTATTTGCTAAATAAATAACA
>CAYZUW010000404.1:0-3614 GCA_964481325.1 uncultured Saprospiraceae bacterium | reverse complement strand
TTATGCGATTTTATTTTGGTCAATATCAAGACGTGAAACGCAGGTGATGCCTTAGTATCAGCGAGTATTCACAACGCAGATAGTGGCCAAAAGAAATAGCAGAAAAGTCCCAAACTACTTTCCGTTGAGTATTTTATTTGGGAGTGCCGCTAGCCCCGCGAAAAAGCGGGCCAGCGTCGGGTCATCCGTTCTTACCGACAAAAAAGTCGGTACCACTTCTACCCCTCACTTCTACGCGGCGTCCGCCTTGTCGAGCTTGGTCGCCGTTGGCGAGTCGCGATAAAGAATATCAATTTTTGTATTCCTCTCCTCTTAAATTAGGTCAGTTAGTCAAAATCCTACCTATCGAATTTGCTAAAGAATAATCCCTTATCAAAAACTAGGTATTTATACTCTATTAATTCAGATTGTTTCAAGTGATTTTTACAATGTAAAATAAAATATGATTGTTGAGCCCAATCGGGGCTATTTACCAGTCTTTTAGTAGCAAATGCGTTACCTAAAAACTTAATTTAAATAGAATAATAAAAGAGAATTTTAAAATATATGAGTGTTGATTCTAAATATTACTACCGCTTAAATACGACGTATAAAGGGGATATAATGGAATTTTCCATTTTTAATGATGGAGTATATAAAAATATAGTTCACCTAACACCTAAGACAAATTCGTCATTGCAATATTGGTCTATTCAGCCTACTGTCCAATCTGGATTCTACCGTATAAGCACTACATTTAGAAGGGCTGAAATGTGTTTAAACGTATATAGTAGAGGAAAGTATAATACTATGCTTTATTTAGTCCCTAAAGCAAATTATTCAGGTCAATTTTGGAAAATCGAAGAGCCTACCCAAAACACTGGAAATTTTCTCATTAGTACCATATTTAGAGGGGTCAATACGGAGATAGATATCTTAGATGATGCAAAGTTCCAAAACGTACCCATCTTAATTAAAAAGGGCAATTATTGTGGACAGTATTGTGGACTTGAAAAAACGAATAAAAGGATTATGACAGAATCGCTCTTTATGAGAGTGACATCTGTATAAGCGCCAAAATACCTAGTGGCCTTCTACCTACTCAAACAAAAGCTCATTTACAGAGCTCCATATCGTAGGACATTTTTCCTCAATCGCTTCTTTCAATTTTTCTGTATCGAGCGTAGCCCCTTTTTTAGATTCCTCAGTTAGCTTAAGGGTGCATGATTTAGCTTGTTTGTTACGCAATCCCATCTCAGTGATAAGGCCTTCCGCCTGATGGCCTTGACCTCTTTTTAAAAAGCCCTGCGCTTTTTCATTTATCTCTATAAGTGGTTGATAGCATTTGCATATCCCATCCGCTAACTGAGAGGATTGCGCCCCTTGTTCTGAACTACAAGAAAAACAAATAAGTAAAAAGGCAAAAAAGAAGAATCTATACATCATTTTAACAAAGCTAAGAGAAAATCAAGATATGAATTAATATCTATACTCAAAAGAAATTAAACAAGACCACTTTCCACGGAGTTATGTAAGAATACTTAATTTCGCTTTGCTTCCTTAATCATAACCACCTTGTTGCCCACTAAGTCTTTGCTGTTGAATAAATCATAATCCCCCTCATTCATCATGGTGACAAATTTCTCAAATGGTACGATAATTCCTTCTTCATCAACAATAACAGAATTCGGATTGATCATCACCACATCTTCAGGAGGAGGGGCAGATACTAAGTGTGAAGGAGAGTCATTGGGTTTCCTTCGTAATCCAGACTCTATAGCACCAATGAGTTTTTCATCTATTCTGTGATTGACTCCTTGGAAGACAGCCTCTACGGTTCCCCGTTTATTAATCACAACATGCGTAGGGTAGCCCAATACATTATAGCTATGCGCAAAATCTCTGGACTTAGGCATGATATTATATAAAAAAGGGTGTCGTTGATTACTGGCTTGGATGGTAGCCACATCATCCAAAGAGGGCGCTAAAAATACTACATCAGGATGGTGCTCGTATTGCCTAACCACCTTATTCAACAAAGGGATTTCCTTGATGCAGGGTGGGCAAGCAGCAAACCAAAACTTGATTACGATGACCTTGTCCTTGTAGTTGTCAAGCGAGATAAAATTGTTTTGCATATCATAGCCATCAAATCTAGGAGGAGTTCTTTCTACTAGCTCAGGTGTAGAGGCAAACTCATTGGACTCTACAATAGAGTTGCTAGATATTTTGTTGATTATTATTTCTTTGAGCGTACCGTCATCATTAAAGAGCGGTTCCATCTCGTAATCCGTGCCACTAGTCCATTCGATGAAGGTTTCGAAACCAACTCGATTACCTTCTTTGTCTTTAAAGACAGTCTGGCTATTGATGTCAAATTGTGGTTGTTGTCCCTGTATATCCGTATAAAAACAGCAAAACAGCAGGGAAGTACCTATATAGATCAGCTTTTTCATAATGTAGATATTGGTTTAAAACACTCAAAATTACACAATTACACATTAGGATACTCAAATTTTAGTCCATATGACCGTTCCAAGCCTAATTATTATAGTCTGTAATGCTTATTTTTGCACTAAATTTTGTCATGGCAACACCTCAATCCGTATCTTTTTATACCCTCGGCTGCAAACTCAACTATTCTGAGACATCTGCTATTGGGCGTATGTTTGAAGATAAAGGCTATGCGGTGAATAAATTTGAGGAAGGCTCGGATATATGTGTGATAAATACTTGTTCGGTTACGGAATTTGCAGACCGCAAGTGCAAAAAAATAGTCCGCCAAGCGCAAAAGGCAAACGCCAAAGCAAAGATTATAGTAGTGGGCTGTTATGCACAACTCAAACCCAAAGAGATTGCAGAAATTCCGGGAGTGGATCTAGTACTTGGGGCGGCAGAAAAATTTAGAATCCTAGACTTTGTAGATGATTTGCAGAAAGCAGAAGAGACTGGCTTGACGCAAGTAAGCGAAGTGAAGCACGCCAATAGTTTTGTGAGTGCTTTTTCCTTTGGAGATCGTACGCGTTCTTTTCTTAAAGTACAAGATGGATGTGATTACAAATGCACTTTTTGCACCATACCATTGGCTAGAGGAAAATCTAGGTCAGACACCATCGAAAACATAGTTATTAAGGCCAATGAGATTGTTGAAAAAGGGGTTAAAGAGATTGTACTCACAGGTGTCAACATAGGAGACTTTGGAAATGGCACAGCGGTTATCGAAGGGACTAAGCCAAAGAAAGGAGAACTCTTTATAGATTTGATCAAGGCACTAGACGAAGTAGAAGGCGTGGATCGTTACCGTATTTCTTCTATAGAACCCAACTTGTGTACAGATGAGATTATTTCCTTTGTGGCGCAGTCCAAAAGAATAGTTCCACATTTTCATATGCCTTTACAGTCAGGAAGTAATAAGACACTAGCGGCGATGAAGAGACGATATCGTAGAGAGTTGTACCAAGAGCGTGTTGCGCATATCAAAAAGCTGATGCCACATTGTTGCATAGGAGTAGATGTAATCGTTGGTTTTCCAGGAGAGACGGAAGAAGATTTCTTAGAGACCTATAATTTTCTACTAGACTTAGATATCAGCTATCTGCACGTTTTTACCTATAGCGAACGTAAGAACACACCTG
>CAYZUW010000403.1:0-3638 GCA_964481325.1 uncultured Saprospiraceae bacterium | reverse complement strand
AACGATTTATTTCGGTATACATCTGAATTTGAATTTTTAACTAACTTACGTGGTCCTATCAATGATATGGCGGTCAGAGAAAATGAACTTTTCCTACCTGTTGCCTCAACTTTCGATATTGATTCCTGTAAAGCAGAAATCTTAACATTAGATTTGACTGATATAGAGGCAGGAGCAAGTGTTTTCACAGAAGAGTTTAGAGTTTCCTTTAATGTAGAAATAAACAAAAATTATCTATATGCATATGAGACAACTAGTACTTGTTCTTCATTACCACGCCAAATTAGTAGGCTTAATCTAGATCCAACAATAATCTCTTCAACAACTAATCAAGATGAAAAAGAGCTTTTAACATTATACCCGAACCCTACTGCTGATGTACTAATTGTGCAAGACAAGGAACCTAATGCGTACAGGATTTATAGTATTGATGGCAAGTTAGTATTAGAGGGAGAAATGGCTTTTGATGGGCGTATTGACGTACATGCAATTCCAACTGGCTTGTTTAGTATACTCTTCCAAGATGGCACAGCAGCTCGATTTCTCAAAATTAATCACAACTAGTACATCATTTTTAATTTTCGCGGAACCGAAAGGTGGAGCTCGAAAAGGACAAGAGGTGGTAGAGGCATCCCGCGGGAGGGCTCGTGTAGAGACGCCGATTCATCGCGTCTCTCCCTAGGCAAGGGATATATCGGACGACTCGGTCACGGCCCAATAGGGCTCGTGATGGCCCCTAAAAAATCAAAAAATATAATTTCAGAAAACTTTACGCACTCAAGACCTCGGCATCCCAGCCTCGCTCCCGATGAAGTAAATGTACACGGACCCCATACTTGTCATGTAGGTAATGCGCAATCTGATCCGCAGCATAGACAGAACGGTGCATGCCCCCAGTACAGCCAAAGTGGATGCTCAAATGATCGAAACTGCGCTCTAAATAATTCTGGACTGCGGCGTCTACGATGTGGCGAACATTGTTGAGAAAAGTAGGCATCTCAGAGTGTTGCTTGAGAAAATTAATCACTACCTCGTCTCTACCTGTGATGTGCTTATAGGGTTCATAGCGGCCAGGATTGTGCAGAAATCTGCAGTCGAAAACAAAGCCTCCACCATGCGCATTGGTCGATTCTGGGATTCCTTTTTTGTAGGAAAAACTTTTGACGTCTACTTCTAAAAGGGCTGTCTTTCCTGCTTCTCGATCAAATGAATTAAATGCATGGTTATCCGCAATAGATTGCCACACTTTGCGCAATTCTGAAATGTCCAGTGCAGTCGGCATATGCTGTATTAGCCAGCGAATGTTGTTGATGGCGAATGGAATACTCTCCAGAAAATGTTTTTTGCGCTCGTACAATCCACGAAATCCGTATGCGCCCAATACTTGCATACTCCGTACCATCGCATAAGGATAATAGTGTTGTTTGAAAGCTTTTCTGTCCACGGTAGTCAATTCGCTCGCTTTGTCTAGATAGTGGTCCAACAAATGTGCCCTTACTTCATGTGGCAAATTAGCCTTGGCCTGAAACAAGAGACTTGCTAAATCATATTGCAAGGCACCTTTTCGCCCTCCTTGATAATCGATAAAATAAGGCTTGTTATTTTTGATCATTATGTTTCGGGTCTGAAAATCTCGAAACATAAAATAGTCTTGTGGGGCTTCTAGTAAATAATTTGCAAAGGAGCTAAAGTCTTTCTCTAGTTTTGGTTCATCAAAAGGAATATGGGCTAGCTTCAAAAAATAATACTTAAATAAATTGAGATCCCAAAGTATAGATTGCTTGTCAAAAGCCTTGGCGCCAAAACATTGGTCATAATCTAAATTTTCGTGCCCTTTAATTTGAATCTGGGCCAAACGACTTACTGATTCTTCATAAAGATGCGTCAAGGTAGGTGAAAAATTTTCAGCCCTATTAAGCAAGAAACTATAAAGGCTGGTCGCGCCTAGGTCTTCCTGCAGATAGGTTTTGAAATCCGAAGCGTGTGCGAATATCTCTGGCACTGGCAAGCCAGCTGCTGCAAAATGTTGGCTAAAATATATGAAAGTTTTATTCTCCGCTATGTCTTCATTAAAAGCACAGATGGCAGAATTGTTTTTTGATTCCGCTCGATAATAAATCCGTTTAGAACCAGAGGGCGCGAGCGGCAAAAGGCTTGTGGGCGATTCTTCTGCATATTCCTTGTACAACTGTTTAAAGGATTTTTCTAATGATTCTGTATCCATATTTGCTATGATTCCGTTGTGCTAATAATGCATCAAAGCTAGGGATTTTTTAGAATCTGTAGAAAGTTTGTAGGTATGGAATCGAAGAAGCTTTACTTGTCCTTCTTCTCACCGATATTGGACCAGATAATATCTTTTAGGGTCTGGATACCTTCCCCAGTCACGGCAGAAAAATAGATGTGTGGAAAATCTTCAGGCAATTCTGCTGATATCATAGCTTTGAGCTCATCATCCACCAAGTCCGCCTTACTTAGTCCTAGGATACGAGGCTTGTCCAATAGCTCCTCGTTGTACATTTTGAGCTCGTTTAGCAATACATGGTACTCATTCAATATGTCATCCGAATCACATGGCACTATGAAAAGCAAAGTAGCATTACGTTCGATGTGTCTAAGAAATCGAACACCGAGGCCTTTGCCCAAGTGTGCATCTTTGATGATACCTGGTATATCTGCCATTACAAAAGAATGCGCTTTACGATAGTCTACGATACCTAAATTCGGGACCAAGGTCGTAAAAGTATAATTGGCAATTTTAGGTTTGGCAGCACTCACTACAGACAAGAGTGTAGATTTTCCTGCATTCGGAAATCCCACAAGACCGACATCAGCCAGCACTTTCAACTCAAAAATATACCAGCCTTCTATACCCAACTCTCCAGGCTGAGCATACATAGGTGTCTGATTGGTTGGGTTTTTAAAGTGAGCGTTTCCTTGTCCCCCTCTTCCTCCTTTTAGAAGTATTTTTTCTTCTCCTTGTTTGGTAATCTCGCAGATGACTTCTCCTGAATCTACATTTCGAACTACGGTACCGAGAGGTACATTGAGTGTTACATGATCTCCTGAGGAGCCAAATCTATGGTTCCCCCCACCTGGCATTCCATTATCTGCAAAAATATGTTTCCGGAATTTGAAAGGAAGTAGGGTCCAGACGTTGGTCTCGCCACGCAATATGATATGCCCACCAGCGCCACCATCCCCTCCGTCAGGTCCTCCCTTTGAAGTACGGGCGTCTCTATAAAAGTGAACGGAGCCAGCTCCTCCCGTACCTGATCTCAAAAAGATCTTTACGTAATCTATAAAATTCTGATCCGCCATGGAATGGGAGCCTGTTTCTAATTATTTAGTGGTAGATTTCTTCGCCTTCGACTTGCTAGATTTCGTAGTAGTCTTTTTAGCTGAAGTTTTCTTTCTAGTGCTGGTCTTTGAAGTTGCTCTCTCTGTTATCCGAGATTTTTTAGTTGCAGCTTTTTTGGAACTTGCCTTTTTCTTTGCTGTAGTAGTCTTTTTACGGCTGACTTTCTTGAGGCTATCCAACTCTAATGAGAGACGATCAAAAATAAGTTTTATATCTCCAACTCCCCAAATTTTCACAGAGCAGTCCTTCTTGATATAGTGATTAAAAACCGGTAAGG
>CAYZUW010000402.1:0-3641 GCA_964481325.1 uncultured Saprospiraceae bacterium | reverse complement strand
CAGCGAAGCGTAAGCCAACTGCAAAGAAGACTACAGCAAAGCGTAAGACTACAGCGAAGCGTAAGCCAACTGCCAGAGCTACGGCTAAAAAGGTTTCTGCAAAGACTAAAAGCACTGCTGCAAAAAGAAAAACAGCTGCTAGAAGAAAGACTGCATCAAAGAGACCTAGTTTAACTAGACGTAGAGCTACTGTAAAAAAAAAGTAGTTAGTATTATAAAAACAGGCTCAAAATCGAGAAGTAGCACTTCTGATGACTTAAGGTTTATTCAAGGTATTACATCTCAAATTGAAAGCGTGCTAAAGAAAGCAGGATATAAAAACTTTGAAAAAATTGCTAAAGCAAAAGTTTCAAAATTAAATGCTGTATTGACAAAGGCTGGTTTTAAAGGAAAAGTTCCTTATATCAGTTCTTGGGCTGCTCAAGCAAAGCTTGCAGTTGCAGGAAAATGGTCTGACCTTGTCAAGAAGCAGAAAAAACTCAAAAAAGGTTAATTGAGTTGAATATTCTTGCTAAAACCGAAATAAAGGACAACAGTGATGTTGTCCTTTTTTTTGTGTAATCCTTAAAGATTTAATGCAGTTTAGTAAGATAAATAGGGTAAGATTTTTAGAATAATTGAATCAAGCTAATATGTTTAATATTATTCCTTAATTTTGATTTTTAAGCAAAAGAACTCCTATGAAATGTCATTTTGATTATTCGATAATATTAGCATTTATTTTATCCATTATTTTGACTAATGTCCATATTTACGGGCAAAGTAATGATGAAAAAAGAGGTTTTATTGTAGAAGTAGGAGATAAGGCTCCTAATATCATGTTGCCATTATTAACGGGAGACAGTATTTCTCTTTACGAACTTAGAGGTAAAGTAGTAGTACTTCAATTTACAGCTAGTTGGTGTTCAGTATGCCGAAAAGAAATGCCGCATCTTGAAAAGGATGTTTGGCTACCGAATAAAAATGATGATTTTGTGCTAATAGGAGTTGATATTGATGAAGAAGTATCTAAAGTGGCCCCTTTTATAGAGCAAATGCAGATTACCTACCCAGTTGCTTTTGATTCAAATAAAGAAAGTTTTCACAATTTTGCTGTACCAAAGGCAGGAGTTACCCGTAATATAGTAATTGATAAGAAAGGTAACATTGCGTTTTTAACCAGACTTTTTGACCCTGTGGAGTTTGAAGCCATGAAGTCAAAGATCCATCAATTGTTAAAATAATTTTTCAACTTAAATTCTTCTCATTTGACTACACAGCAGAGAGAGCAAATAAATTCGATTGCACATTCATTGTTTACTGAGTTTGACATTAGTTTATTTAAGGCAGGAAAACATTTCCGGTTATATGAAAAAATGGGAAGTCATATCTGTAAATTAAATGGCCAATCTGGTGTCTACTTTGCAGTATGGGCACCAAATGCAAAGCATGTAAATGTCATAGGTGATTTTAATGGATGGAATAAACATACACACACTTTGTATCCTCGTTGGGATGATTCAGGAATTTGGGAAGCATTTATCCCATATTTAGAAAAAGGTACCATCTATAAATATTCGATTGAAACAAAGCATGGTGATTTTCTGGAGAAAGCGGATCCTTTTGCATTTTATTGTGAGATACCTCCAAAAACGGCTTCTATAGTTTGGGAGCACGAATATATATGGGACGATCAAAAATGGATGAATAATAGAGCTTCCAAAAATCATCATGAATCTCCTATGTCGGTGTATGAAGTACACCTTGGTTCGTGGATGAAAAAAAATGATGCAAAAGAGTCTTTATCATATATCGAATTAGCGGATAAATTAGTGAACTATGTTCTAGAAATGGGCTTTACGCATATTGAGTTGATGCCTGTTATGGAACACCCATTTTTTCCATCATGGGGTTACCAGATTACAGGATATTTTGCAACTTCGTCGAGATTTGGGACACCTGACAATTTTATGTATTTAGTGGATGCCATTCATAAAGCAGGTATTGGACTTATTATTGATTGGGTACCCTCGCATTTCCCTACAGATGCCCATGGCTTAGCTAATTTTGATGGTACAGCAATTTATGAACATCCTGATCCTAGGAAAGGATTTCATCCAGATTGGAAAAGTGCTATCCCAGATTATGGGAGGTACGAGGTTAGATCTTTTCTTATTTCAAATGCATTGTTTTGGTTAGATAAATTCCATGTAGATGGTTTACGAGTAGACGCGGTTGCTTCTATGTTACACCTAGATTACTCTAGGGAAGAGGGAGAGTGGATACCTAATAAATACGGTGGAAATTATAATCTAGATGCTATATCGTTTTTAAAAGAATTTAATGAAACAGTATACCAGGAGTATCCGGATATTATAACGATCGCAGAGGAATCTACTGCATTCAATGGAGTGTCGCGACCAACTTTTACCGGTGGTTTAGGATTTGGTCAGAAATGGATGATGGGCTGGATGCACGATACGCTCAATTACATGGCTAAAGATTCTATACATCGTAAATTCCATCATAATTCAATCACTTTTAGCCTTATTTATGCTTTTACAGAGAATTTTATGCTGCCCTTATCACATGATGAGGTTGTGCATGGAAAAAGGTCTCTAATAGGTCGTATGGCCGGTGATGAATGGCAACGTTTTGCCAATCTAAGGTTAATGTACAGTTATATGTTTACGCACCCAGGTACCAAATTGCTTTTTATGGGTTCTGAGTTTGCGCAAACCGAAGAGTGGAGTATAGAAAGAGGCTTAGACTGGCACTTGCTAGCATATGAACCTCACAAAGGCATAAAAAAGCTCATCACGGCACTGAATAATTTATATAGATCATACCCCCAGCTGCACGAACAACAATTCGTAAAAGAAGGCTTTAGCTGGATTTCAAAAGATAATGGAGATGACAGTTTGATTGTCTACGGAAGACACTCTAAAGACGAAAAGCATTATCCACTTGTTGTTATATGTAATTTTACGCCAGTAGTTAGATCTGAGTATAAAATTGGAGTTCCGATTGCAGGGACATACAAAGAGATTTTTAATAGTGATGATGTAGAATTTGGCGGAAGTGGAGTTACATTAGGAAAATCTAATCTAAAGTCTATAAAGGAAGAATGGCAGTCTCAAGAACAATATATTAAGACGACTATTCCTCCTTTGGGAGTATCTGTATTGATAGGTATACAAAAAGGAGGACAAAGAAAATAGGCACTTATAAGTCCACTCTGGAAACTAGTGGAATTCAAAAAAATGGACTATTTTGGATGAGATTTTTTCTTTTTGAGACAAAGGGATAATGCATCAAATTTGCCTGTTTTAGACTTGCTTTCATCGTCTCATGCTTCCTTAAAAAAGAATGCCACAGCTTGGCTATGCCTTACTTTTATAAGTCATCTAGAACAAATCATAGCTAGGTCTAATCGGAGCACTTATTGAACGCATTGTTCTTTAATGATACATGAGCATCAGTGGATTGAAGAAAAGGAAAATATTGGTAAAAGTTATTTAACTTAAGTTTCGGTAGTTCTTATATCGATATTTTAATTTTAACCGATTCTTTTTTTTATAGTATTCAATCCTACACAGCTGTTCTTTCACGTTCTTTTTTCCCATGATCGAATGGTGTATAGCAAAAGGTGTCCTGTGGAC
>CAYZUW010000401.1:0-3670 GCA_964481325.1 uncultured Saprospiraceae bacterium | reverse complement strand
ACAATTACTATATCGTTTTGGTAACCTCTTTGCCTATCAAGATGTAACTGAAGAATCATTTTTAGATGGTCAGCACGATGCAGAGTTCAAGCGCTCACCAAATGATAGTATTCCTTGTATCCAATTGTACAATAATCATAACGAAAGTCCTAGACTTTCAGCATTTGTAGAGTTTACACCAAAAATAGACGAAAATGGAGCGTATGAATTAATTAACAATCAGTTTGATACTACTGGTGCAGCTATAGTATTCGAAAGCTCTGGAGATAGAGATTTTCAGTCCTCTATAATGTCAAATGTGCAGACCTTACCGAATGGTAATCTTTTGATAAATGGCGGACGCAATTCAAATTTTGTGGAGTTTGATTCTTTAGGGAATGAAGTATGGAGATATCGTGGCCCCGTTTCTATTTTTGGACCAAACGAGCAAGGGTCTAACATCACAGGATCAACCTTTAGAATCGAAAAATTTAATGTTGCTGATCCAATGTTTGATACATTAGATACTAGCATTAAAGCAGAAGCCATCGAGATCAATCCTACCCTTACGAATTGTGGGCTGACAAGTACTACATCACCAACCAAACTTGATGCCACTATTTTTCCTAACCCTTTTGATACACAAATCGTCATTGAAACGCCAGAGCTCGATAAAGTCGATGTAGAATTATATAATGCTTTAGGTTCAGTAGTCTTAAAGGAGAAATTGACATCTCGAGGTGAACTTGACACAAGAAACCTCCATCCAGGAGTTTACTTTTTCAAACTGAAAAGGGACAATGCTGAAACAACGGTTAAATTGATTAAACTTAATCGATGATAGTGAATTCTCTAAGTTTTTCATTGTTGACTCCTATCAAAATTTTTGCTTCTTGGTTATCAGAATCTAATAAGACAATTGATTTACTATTCCCCTCGATTGAAAGTTGGCTTGAATAAGCAGCATTATAGCTGTATTTTTTACCATCAGAAAGTAAAACAGTAGCATTTTTATAATCTAGTCTAGGTGTTTCTACCTCCGTTTCAAATATATTACCCACCAAGATGAGATCTTCATAACCATTCTTGTCTAAGTCTACACTTACACCACTTAATATAGGTCTTAATTGAGCTTCAGTAGGAAGATCAATGAGGTCAAACCCATTGTTGCCTTGTATTAAGATGGCGGACTTAAAAGTAGTAGCCTTTTTTTGGACAGCATTATCAAGTTCATTGCCGTAGACATCTTGTAGAGATGCATTTGCAAAAGCCTCATAAGAAGGAAACTTATCTTTGATAAAAGGCACCTGTTCAGATGAGCATTGTCGACCTCTAAATGGCACCTTTTTTCCTTTATATTCATAACTTAATATCTGGTCATAAGTACCATTTTTATCAATGTCATGACCATAGATAAAAAGTGGTTTTTTTTCACTTGCTTTATATTTAGAGTTTAACCCAAGATTGCCTAACACATAATCTGTCTTACCGTCCCTATTGATATCGGTGGGCGTTATAGAAAACCACCAACCAAGTTTCGAGTCTAGACCATATTCGGCGGCTACATTTTTAAAATTTCCTTCTTTGTTTTTGAAAAGACCTATACCAGTCCATTCTCCTACCACCATGAAGTCCATCCATCCATCATTATTAAAATCAAGAATTTCAATGGCATTTATAATTCCAAAGTCTGCAAGCTCAGGAGCTTTCTCGGATGTAATATCGATAAGCTTTCCAGCTTGATTTTCAAATAAAATAGAGGCTGCATGCGTAGGATATTTTTGAGGAACGATTCTATTACAAACAATTAAATCCTCATCACCATCTTTGTCAAAATCTATAGCTGCGCCTGTTTTGCCACTACTTCCTGAATTTAAAGTCTTTTGTTTTGCTTTTGAATACTTTCCATTTTCATAAATAAATAAATGATCTGAGTACATTGCATGATCAGCGGGTTCTTCGTTTCCAGCAGAAATAAGATAAGCATCCTTATCCCCATCTTTATCAATGTCAAAGAAAACAGCATCCGCAATTTCCGATTGACCAATCTCAAAAGAACTACTAGTTTTGTTTGTAGTCGAATATAAGCTTGGAGATTGCCCTTGAGATGCCCCGACGAATATATAGGGTTTTGTTCCTGATGTGTTACCTACTAGACTCAAATGGGGACCTGTTACGGACTGTTTGTAAAGAAGCAAAGTTTCTGTTTTAAAATCGTCAAACCCATTGTCAAGGTGCTTATATGTTGGGAGTACAGTCCGTGACGGTTTAAATTTTTCATTTGAAGTATGTTGATGAGCAGCTAATTCATTAGCGGATTTTTCATGGAGAGTCAAGGTTTGATTAACTTTTACATTGCTTATTTTTTCCGATTTGCCATTCAACCAATACACTACAAGACTGTCAATTTTAGAAGCACTTCCAAGTCCAAAATAAAGATCCGTAGAGAGGCTAGAAAGATACCCTCGAACTCTTTTTGATTCTGCCATTTGCTCTTGACCTGCATAGTAAATTGATACCTTAGCAAAAGGGTCAGAATTACTAGAACGGAGCTTTATTTTGAGATAGTTGTATTCGCTTGTATTACTTGTGTTTTCATAGAGAAATGCTTCCTCATCGATGTTGTTAACAACTAAGTCTAAATCGCCATCATTGTCCAGATCTGCATGTATAGCACCATTTGAAAATGAGGCTTTCCCTAGCCCTACATTCTTAGATACATTTTTAAAAACCAAAGGCTCGACTTGCTCTAAAAATATATTGGGAATCTTCTCACTAGGAGCAGTCTTGTACAATGCTTCCTTTTCTGATATGGGGATTTCCTGTTCACCATATTTCTGTTTGAGGTTTTCCACTCTGATTTGAAAATCATTATCTCGTGTGTATTTCCTATAGCCATTGCTTACAAAAATATCTTTGCTTCCATCCATGTCATAATCTTCAATCAAGCACGCCCATGACCAGTCCGTTTTACTTGTTCCAGAGATGTGTGCTATATTGTCAAATTTGTTTTGACTGTCATTTAGTTGCAAAGCATTAAACATATATTGATATGGAAAATCAAAATTTTGTGTAAGTAAATTAAAGTTATCCACGTCCATAGAAGCCATTAGTGTTTTTGACTTGACATGATCTTCAGAGGCCATATCCAATACATAGATATCTTGGTGGCTGTCATTGTTTATATCTGCAATGTCCATCCCCATAGAGAAAAAAGAACTATGCTGTAGCCTGTCTTTCGTTTCGTTTATAAAGCCTCCTTTTTTGTCATTAATATATAGGGCGTCTGGAATATAATAATCGTTGGCTACGTAAATATCCAACCAGTTATCATTATTGATGTCACTTATACAGAGCCCTAAACCAAAAGATGGAAGTAATAAACCTGCTTGCTCAGTGATGTTAGAAAATTTTCCGCCATCATTTCTATACAGATGCGAACTACTTATGCCCAGAAGTGTGGCACTATGTGTCCTAATCATGGAATAAAATGCTACAGGATCTAGTCCTATTAATGGACTCTCATTCATGACAAAACAGTCTAAATCGCCATCCTTATCAAAGTCAAAAAAAGCAGTTTGGGTAGATATGCCAATGTCAGCCAGTCCATAGATTTTTGCACTTTCGGTGAAAGTAAAATCTCCATTATTGATATATAATAAATTGGCTCTTTTCTCAGGCCCATATGGCC
>CAYZUW010000400.1:0-3725 GCA_964481325.1 uncultured Saprospiraceae bacterium | reverse complement strand
GAGCTTAAGAGCCTTGTTTCAAAGGGTAGAAAGCAAGCCAATGAGCTAGAAATGATGAAAAAAGAAATTACTTTACTCAAGAAAAAATTGAGTAAGAAGCCAAAACAAATCATCAAAGAAGTTGAGATCATCAAGGAAGTAGAAGTGGTGAAGCAAATAGATATGGATTCTCTAATGAAGAAGATGATGGGAATGAATACTATCGAGGTTTCTAAGAAAGTGGTAGGAGAGACACGAAATACTAAAGCTGGAAAAGTGGTTTCTCGTAGAGATTTAGGAACTAGCAGAGTAGAGAAGAAGGCAGGAGTACGTTCTACGTCAATGACTACGGTAACTGAAAAGACAAGCTCAAGCAAGTCAAGTAAAACAAAATTTTCAGTAAACGATAATAAATTGCAGGTGATTGAAGGAATTGGACCAAAGATAGAAGTTGTTCTAAATAATGCAGGTATCAATAATTTCTCTCAGTTGGCAAATACGTCATCTTCTAGATTAGTTAATATTCTTGCTAGCGCAGGATCTGCATACAGAGTACACAATCCTAAATCATGGCCAGAGCAAGCACATTTGGCTAGGAATAAAGAATGGGCTGCATTGATCAAGTTGCAAAAAGAATTAGATGGTGGTGTTACTGGTACAGGTAATGATGACTCACCAAGTAAGCTTGAAAAATTTGTTGGATCAAACAATTAATAAATTGTCTTTTCCGAGTGAGTGGACTCATTAATAAAAAAAATAAATTTTTATTTGTTTTTTCACCACCAAATTGCATGCTTAGGCGTTAGTCCTGATATAATCAAGTGCCATATATGTTATGTGGCAATTTATATATGAGTATGAGTCTACTCCGGAAGCTAGTTTTGGAGTAGACTCATCTACTAATTCAAAGAATAAAAACATAAAAAATGAAATTTCATAGACTGAACCTTTTTATCGTTGTTGCTATGTGTCTTTCTTTAACTTTCATCGCATGTGATGACGACGAAGATACTAATGAGCCTCCTGGTGGCGGAGATCCTTGTGAAACAATTGGCAGAACTTTAAGTATGGATGTTATGCCTATCCTAGACCAAACTTGCGCTATTCCTAATTGCCACGTAGATGGGTTTATTAATGGTGATTTTACCGTTTTTGAGGAATTAAGAATTTTTGCGGATAATGGTACCTTGGTAAGCCAGATAACGTCTGGTGCAATGCCTCCCTCAAATACAACAGGGCCTACGGAAGTTACAGATGAGGAATTGGAAATTATTCAATGCTGGATTGCGGATGGCGCTCAAGATAACTAGGGTGCTATATTTTTGAATAGCATAGTTTACATAAGTCATTCATTGTCAATTTTGTACCGACTAAATTTCCATTTTGCAATGGATATATTCGTAGTATTACCTTAGCATTTCTATATTTGTCAACTCAAAATAAGAAATCATAGTATGAAAGGTAAGTTGGCGTCTGCGCTCCAATACACGAAACACTTCGTTACTACAGGAGCTATTTCAGAGACAAGTAGAGAGGTAGAGATTGAAATTTGCAACAGACTTGCCAAAGATGGTAAAGTATATGTAGAATTCGGGATGGGACTAGGGAATATCACAAAAGAGATTCTTAACAGAATTCCAGCAGATGCTAAGCTTTATTCATTTGAAGTCAAAAGTGAGTTTTGCGAGAAAGTCAAAGAATCTATTACCGATGATAGACTTATTATTATAAATGACGGTGCAGAAAATATTGGGAATCATATAAAAGAGGAGGTAGATAGCATGGTTTCTTCCATGCCATTTACCTTTTTCTCAAAAGAGAAAACAGATCAAATCTTAGGCGCTTCTAAGGATATCTTGAAATCTGGAGGACACTTTTCTCAGATTTTGTATAGCAAAATTCATTATAAGAAATTTTCAGCTGCCTGGGATGAGTGTGAGATGATAAAGACCAACAACTTTCCTGCTGGGTTTATTTACCACTGCGCAAAGCACTAATTCACTTTTGCCGTTTTTCTAAGAAACTATGAAGTTTTAACGATTTGGGTACTATCCAGTGCGCCTATATCATGTATACCCATGAGTTGCATATTGCGAAGTAGATCTTTTTTTAGCACTGCCATCATATGTGATAGGCCATCTCTTCCTCCTAGTGCCAATCCATAACAAATAGGACGACCTAGGAATACCAGCTTTGCCCCCAACATTATAGCTTTTAATATGTCCGTAGAAGAACGTATGCCTCCATCTATAAACAATGGAAAGTCTTCGGGTAGGAGTGGCTTCATAGCGGCTAGTGCTTCTACGGTGCTATAATTACTTTCCATTTGTCTTCCTCCATGGTTACTCACTATGATACCGTCTGCTTCCAACTCAATACATTTGAGCGCATCAGCTGGATGCATGATGCCCTTCACGACAATCTTCGCGGTACACAATTCTTTTAACATAGCTAGCATTTCCCAATTCAGCATGGAATCGTGGATATTGTCTTCATCGTTCAATAATCCATCTAAGTTGCCAAATTGAAGATGTGAAAATTCGGGTGTTTGTAGTAGGCCTCTTGCGTTGTGTTTTCGCTTCCCGAGCACAGGTACGTCTACTGTAAAAACAATCACCTCTGCTCCAGCATCTTCCGCTTTTTTTACAAGGGTCCGGGTGACATTGAAATTGTCAGTTGGATATAGCTGAAACCAGGGTTTGATGACTGCGTCTCGTGAAGCTTCCGTATAAGAGATATTGCTCACAGTCGATAAAGCACAAGGAGCCAGATGATTATTGCAAGCTGACACGGTAGCGCATTCTCCATCCTGATGAAATAGCTGTTGCATACCGACTGGCGCAGCTCCAAAAGGAACACTATATTTTTGCCCAAACACTTCTACCGTCGTTCTCGGATCCTGGACACCCTGCAAACGACGTGGTATCAAACTCCATTTCTCAAAAGCATTGTTATTTCTCTTCTGAGTCAGTCCCTCTTCTGCACCTCCCATCAGATAGTCATATACAGTCGGAGATAGTATATCCTTAGCGGCGTGATGCATCTCTTGGATGGACTTGTACGACAAGCGAAGAGGGGTGTCAAACATGAGTATTTTAAATTTTGCCCCCTAAAACTAAGAATTGTTTAGACCTAGTTCAAATAACAGGATTAATCATCAATATTTTGGCTTCAGCCTCAGGATTCGCTAAATTGTTTTCTTTTACAAGTTAAAATTTGAAATAATGGAGAAAGCTTATATCGCTGGTAGAACCCCAGTAAGAGTAGATTTGAAAAAAGGCGAAAAATACGCTTGGTGCGCATGCGGTGCTTCTGACAACCAACCGTGGTGCGATGGTTCTCACAAAGGAACCAAGTTTAGCCCTACTGTATTCGTCGCAGAAGAGACAAAGACGGTTAGTATGTGTATGTGCAAATTGTCTGAAAGACCTCAGTTTTGTGATGGTAGTCACAAACGAATTAAAGGATGATTTCCTTTTGACTATCTTTGATCGAAAGAAGGATAATATTCATAATAAAACAATGGTTCTGTAATTAAATTTTAAATCACTGACAACTAGAAATTTATGATTGTCAATGTGAATTTTATAATGTCCTGACAACCAGGTACTTACTTCTGGATAATTTATAATTTTCAAATAATTAGCGAACCATTCCTAAAATAAAATAGACGTTGAAAGAGGCTTTTATCATTGATGGAGTTCGTACTCCTTTTGGAAATTTTGGAGGAACCCTGTCTACTATTC
>CAYZUW010000399.1:0-3726 GCA_964481325.1 uncultured Saprospiraceae bacterium | reverse complement strand
GTATTTGAGATGTGCATATAACAAAATATTTCCGTGTTTATTTTTACTTCATTTTTTAGAAAAAGTTTCGAAAAAGTTATCTGCCTATGAAGCATTTGACTGATGAGGATGCTTACTAAATTTTGGAAAAAGATAAAATGAATTTGGGGTCATGCCGACGAAAAAAGTCGTCACCGGGCTCTGCGGTACTCCACTCCGTTTCGGTCCTGATCAGACTGGGCTTCGCCTGCGTCTGCCCACGACTTCTCACCCGACGAAAAATCGGGTTCGCCTACCTCCTATCCCTTGCCCAAAAAAATACTTGAATGAATGGGGCTTTCTAAATGCTATTTATTTTACTTGTCTATTTTAGAAATTAATCGCGTAATTATATTATCACCATATATCAAGGTAACTGGATAAATTCCCTGTGGTAGATGTTGAACATCTATTTTTTGTGAATTGGCGGATGGAGAGATATTTATTACTTCTTGACCGTGAATATTTCTTACTATCAATGCATCTGGAATATCGGAATAGTTTAAAGTTAAAACTCCCGTTGTAGGATTAGGGATGATTTCAAATTGGGGTAACAGCTGATCATTAGTGCTGGTTACCGTTTCGCCAATGGACAAATTATCCAATAAGGTTACATCATCTCTTAAAGTATTATACTGGCTGTTTCCTACATAGTTGAAAAATTCTAATTTTACAATTCCTCTACTGTTATCAGGTAAAATATAGCGATGATTCACTAATTCACCTTCAGGTTGTCCAAGTATAATATCCTCGAAATCATTTTGTCCATCAGTCCAACTAACTTTTACCATATTTGTATTGTCCGTCAAATCCGGAAACTCCAAATCGTCAGAGCCTCTAAATTGAATGAGGTCAAAGTCTAAACTAGGATTTATTAAATTTTCTGAATCTAGACAAAATTCTAAGCTTAATTTTGAGCTGGAAAAGATATCTTCTGGATTTGGGCATATTATGCCCGACACGTTACTGTTATTTGCTGAGCTTGCAAAATAATTTTCATTTTCATAGGAAAACGGAAAAGTAAACCTCCCTGCAGTTGCCCCAGTTATTTCAAATTCAGGTATTTCTTCATCATCAAATTCTTGGAGAAAATTGGAATCTATGAAGGCTATTTCAGGCTTACTTAAAGAAAATGAATTATTCATTTCAAATATGTCGTCTGCATAATCCAAAACAAAGATTAATTCCTTAGTATCAAATTCAGATAAATCAAATTCTTCACTAAACCTAAAGCGTTCATTCTTATCCAGGGCAGTCGGTAAGGAATAGGGCTTAGTCCAGAGTAGCATATTCTTATCATCAAAAATCTGAATATCAAAAGGTGTATTTGACTCTATAATACTACAACTAGTATTCACAACTGCCATAGATATTTCAGTTGTTCCTCCAAAACAGGTTGGTATTTTCGACAAAAAGAAAGTACTATTTGCAAGCGCTAAATCATTACTTTGAGAAGGAGTATTAATAACAAAAACGGTTTTGAAATTATTTGATGTCCCAATTTCGTTATCGACATGCATTTCCATTGCGACATAGTCTGCAGATCCACTCTCAATAAAAATTAAATCATCTAGTGTATAGGTTATCGATTCTCCAGGAAAGAGAATATCATTAAGCTTGAAAATTTCATTCCTCGTATTTGGAAAAAGCCCCACTTGCATATCAATAAATCCATTCATGTTGGGGTGATAAGGTGCATCTCCTAAATTACTAATGGTAATTTCAATTGGAATATAAGCGTTTGTTAGACATGTATCAACAAGTTCAACGACTGTCGCAAAACCTAAATCCACCACCTCTTTAGGTGATTCCGCGGTCACACCAACTGCATTCCAAGCTGCTTGTATATCTAACACTTCTGGAGAACCAGTACCATAAAGTTCTTCTGCAATGACAATAGAAGTTTGTGCATAAAAGGAGTAATTTGAATTTGGGATCAATGCTGTAGTTTGAGTAAGAAAAACGATCTGCAAAGCTTTCTCCATACCTACCCCTTGAATTTCGTATGGCCTTCCAATTTCATCCGTGCCATTTCCTCCATTCACTAAAAGATAGAACCAGTGATTTCCCACTGAACTATTGGTATGAACTTGCGAACCAATTGTAGACCAATAATCTCCTTGATAAAATTTTGGATGATTGAATTGATTTGGATTACTGAAAGACCGAAATGGTCTTGCATATTGTGTTTCAATGAAGGATTGCCCTATTGTCCATTCGAAATTACTTGGGTCTTCATAGTATTCGAGTGCTTTACCAAATATGTCGCTCATACTTTCGTTTATAGCACCAGACTCATCAAAATAAATCAAAGCTGAAGAGTTTTCGGTAATACCATGCATAAATTCATGCGCTACCACCTCATATGTAGTTAAAGGTCCACTATTGCAATCTCCGTCACCAAAAGAAGCTGTATTTCCATCCCAAAATGCATTTACAAAATCTCCAGCATGCACGATACAATTCATTGACCCTCCATTATTATCTATGCCATCCCAGCCGAAAGCATTCAACATAAGGTCATAGAATTTTTCAGTGCAGAAATGAGCATCAACGGCAACTTCATCTTGATTTTCATTCGTCAAATCCCAGAAATTATCAGAATCAGTGAATATTTCACCGTTTGAATTAAATACAGCATTGCCCTCGCCCCTCGTCATATCTCTTAGCTGGTATTCATTTGGGCCTATAGAATCCACCGTGAAACTTTGCTCTCCATAATATCTACATTGCCCTTTACCTGGTACAGACTGATGCATTAATAATGGAAGGTCTAATAGCACAATTCCAGTTTGTGCATCTATAAAGTAACGCTTCTTATCTACAGGTTTTGTGCTTTGTAAATCTACTTGATAAGCCAATTTATAATCTTCTGATGAGGAAGGATAGGCGGTATCTATGATAACAAGTTTAGCTATTGGTTCTTTCGCATAGGCAGGCATTTTTCTTAAAGCGGTATTTTCCCAACTATATTCTTCCGCTTGCATTTCATCCATTGCTGATTTTAGCGCATCATTTTTTAAAATACTAGGTTCTACACTTAAATCAATTAAAGGTAAATAGTATCCACTAGCACGCTTTACCATACCTTCTTTTATTCTCAATGTGTATGCACTGCCAAATACTGGTACCCCTTTATAGTATTGTTCATACTTTTTATAGGTGTACTTGTTTTTACCATCCATCTCTTTTATCATTACCATTTCGTCTTCGACACTTAAGCCCATAGCGGAAAATCTATGTGCAAAAAAATTAGCAGATTTTAGATTCTCCTCGATGGTGACCATCTGCATTTGCTTCTGGATATAGGCTTTTGATATTCCCTTCTTTTGTGCGAAAGTGCTAGTGCAAAGTATTATTGAAATTAGTGTCAGTAGCAGCTTAGTTAAGTTTTTCATCGTTTTGGTTTTTGTTAGTGTATCAAGCCAAGGTAAAATACTTGATTTATCTATAATGAAAGAAAAAATAATTTGGATAATTCAGGTTTTAGGGGTTTGATTAGCGTTGAATATACATGGTATAATAAAAGAAGAGGCTGTCTCATAAGTAGGCGGCCTCATCATTTTTGTTAGTCGATGGTTGTACCATCAATTCAATACACGTGTTATATTTGCTCATGGGTAGTAAATGTAAAATGCAAAATGTAAAAATCTAAATGTAAAAGTGTAGGCAAGATTCAATTCTAATTTGCGAGCTCTATTATGGAAC
>CAYZUW010000398.1:0-3736 GCA_964481325.1 uncultured Saprospiraceae bacterium | reverse complement strand
TTGCATGTAGTATCCAGTTGTTTTAAATATAAAATATGCACGCGTCTTACAGGTCGATGCGTATAGCTATAGCCCTAGAGGATAAGCGGTAGAAGCGGCATTCTGTGTAGTCGTATTCATGCGACTACACAGAATATAAGCGGATGACGCGACCGCAGTAGTGACATTGCTTGTAGCGCATGCCTACTAGCGAATAGCCCCAAACAATCTATAATAGCCCTCTCCGAAGACTCATACTCTATCAGTATCCTGCAGCTTGTCCATCCTTTCGAGACTCGCTTGCACCGTAATATACTTTATGGACATCATCCCACAAAATGGCTTGATATCCACCAAATCCACCAACTCTATGATCAATACTGTGTCCTTTCTGAATCAGCTCTCTTACTACTTCTCTAGAAAATCCTGACTCTAAAAAAAGAATACCTCCGTCCGTCATACGCTCACCAGTAGGTTGTGAAGAACCTGTATGAAGCATCCTAGGGGCATCCCCTGCCTCCTGCAAATTCATATCAAAATCCACTAAGTTGATTACTATTTGTGCATGACCCTGAGGTTGCATCCCTCCTCCCATCAAACCAAAGCTGACAAAAGGCTTTCCGTCTTTAGTGATAAATGCGGGTATGATGGTATGGAAAGGTCGTTTACCTGGTTCGTATACATTGTGATGACCTGGCTCTAATGAAAATAATTCACCTCTATCTTGTAATATAAAGCCTAGGCCAGTGGGCGTCATGCCAGATCCCATTCCTCTATAGTTACTTTGTATAAGTGAAATCATGTTGCCATCCTTATCCGAGACAGTTAGGTAAATTGTGTCTCCGTCTTTTAATTTGGGTTCATCGATTCGTCTAGCAGCGCGATTGGCTTTGATGTTGGAGGCATGTGTTTCTCCATAAGATTTAGAGATCAGTTCTTTAACTGGAACCTTGGCGAAGTCCATATCCGCATAATATTTTGCCCTATCTTCAAAAACCAATTTCTTGGCTTCGGTAAAATAGTGCATGTATTCTGTGGAGCCGAAACCCATTTTTCTTACATCAAAATTCTCCATAATATTTAGAATTTGGAGAGCAGCAATACCTTGCCCATTAGGAGGCAATTCCCATACATCGTATCCTCGGTAATTGGTAGATACGGGATCTATCCATGTTGAAGTGTGTGAAGCCAGATCTTCGTATGTAATAAAGCCCCCTTGCTCCTTCATATAAGAAGCTATTGTCTTGGCGATATCTCCTTTGTAAAATGCGTCTCTTCCTTCTTTTGAAAGTATGCTTAGAGTGTTGGCTAAGTCGGGATTTTTAAAAATTTCACCTTTTTTGGGTGCCTTGCCATTAATCGTAAAGGTCTCTTTAAAGCCTGGAAATTTAGATAGAAAAGGAACACTTCTACCCCAATAATAAGCTATCAGCTCTGAAAGTGGAAAACCATTATTTGCATACTCTATAGTTGGTTCTAGAATTTGGCTCATTGGGAGTTTACCAAACTTTTTATGCAATTCAAACCAGCCATCTACAGCACCGGGTACGGATACGGGTAAAGGACCATGAGCTGGAATCTTATCTAATCCTGCTTCCTTAAAATAATCCAAGGTGAGTGATTTTGGTGATCTTCCAGACCCATTGAGTCCATGTAATTTTTGTGTTTTAGCATCCCAAACGATGGCAAATAAATCTCCGCCCATCCCATTTCCTGTAGGCTCCATAAGTCCCAAGCATGCATTGGTCGCGATGGCGGCATCTACTGCGGAACCGCCTGATTTGAGGATATCTAAGCCAACTTGGGTACATAAGGGCTGAGAGCTTGCCACCATTCCATGTTGTGCGATTACCTCAGAGCGAGTTGCGAATTGCTTTCCTGTTAACCTATCTTGAGCAGAAAGAATTGTTGTAAAGAGTAATGCAAAAAAAAGTAGTACAAACTTATTCATTAGCACATATTTATTTATATAAAATAATCCTACTACTAATCCTTCTTTAGTAGCATCCTAAAGCTACTAAATATTTTGAGAAGTTGAATAAAATAAATGTGTCGTATATTATCAATGAAAAAGGCTTCCCCTAACGAAAGAGGAAGCCTTTAAGCTCTATATAATTCCGAGCTAGTTATCTATTATGGCCAGATACCTAAAGATAGGTAATCCGAACTAATCTTATTAATAGCACTTACAAAAGCAGCCGTTCTTAAATCAGTAATATTCTTTTTACGCTTCATGATACTTCTAATCTCTTGATAAGCGGTAATCATAGTCTCTTCCAAACCAGATCTTACTAAATCGATCTCATCAGCTCCACTTGTAATCAGCTTTCTTTCCTTAATTCCGATAGTCTTGCCAGTAAGACGCTCTACTAGATCTACCATGTTTCCATACTTACTTTGGTCAAATCTTTTCTCCATTCTACCAAAACGCATATGAGAAAGATTCTTTAACCATTCAAAATAGGAAACCGTAACTCCACCGGCGTTGCAGTACATATCTGGCAAAATCATCATTCCTTTCTTCAAAAGATACTCACTTGCAGTCGCTGTAACAGGGCCGTTAGCCGCCTCCGCAATGATTTTTGCTTTGATTTGTTTCATATTCTCTTTAGTAATCTGATTCTCTAGTGCGGCAGGCACAAGAATATCACAATCGACAGTAAGTACATCCTTACGAGATTTCATTTTCTTAGTACCAGGAAAGCCAAGAATTGAACCTTTCTTTTTACGATACTTCATCAATTTTTCAATATCAATACCATCTTTATTATAGATAGCACCTTCGTATTCTGCCACAGCGATAACCTTAACACCGCCTTCCTTTTGGGAAATTGTTGCCGTATAATAACCTACGTTACCAAGACCTTGCACAGCCATGGTCTTCCCTTTTAGGCCAGGAGTAAGCTTAAGTTCCTTCATGTCCTCTTCATACGAACATGCTTCTTTTAAAGAATAATAGACACCTCTACCTGTTGCTTCTGTTCTTCCTTGTATACCATATTGATGAACTGGCTTACCTGTAACACATGCTGCAGCATCAATATCTCCACCCTTCATCGTAAGATAGGTATCAAGAATCCAAGCCATTTCTCTAGAGCCTGTTCCGTAATCAGGGGCAGGAACGTCTACACCAGGTCCAATGAAATTCTTTCGAATCAATTCCATTGTATACCTTCTAGTGATATTTTCAAGTTCTTTTTCTGTGTAATCTCTAGCACTGATCATTACACCTCCCTTAGCGCCGCCAAATGGCACATCCACGATGGCACACTTATACGTCATTAAGGTTGCCAAAGCGACTACTTCATCTTGGTTTACCTTTTGGCTAAAACGAATACCTCCTTTAGTTGGAAGTCTGTGATGACTGTGCTGAGCTCTATAGGCCTCAATCACCTGATACTCTTTTCCCACTTTCACAGGGAAACGCATTTGGTAAACTGAATTACAAACTTTAATTTGCTCTAGCAAACCTTTGTTCAAACCGGTGTGCTTAGCTGCTTTGTCGAAATTTCGATTTACACTTTCTAAGAAATTACTCATTATCCTTAATTTGATTTTCGATATTAGTTATTTTATTATCTACTGTATACACATACACTATAATTCCGATAAAGATGACTGCTAAAGTACCTACGACCAGATAAATCTTACCTGATGCATGCAAAGCTGTATCCAATAAATCATTAGCCAACAACTGAGTTGTAACAACTAATAAAAGGAAAAGTGTAAGAATATTTACTTTCATACCATATAGGAA
>CAYZUW010000397.1:0-3766 GCA_964481325.1 uncultured Saprospiraceae bacterium | reverse complement strand
ATAGAATTCTAAATGACTCCACAGAAATAATCAAAATAAGTATCTGAAGAAAAAGTCTTAGTAGTGGTTTGGCTTTTGAGTGTAAGAGATTGAGCTTGGCAATGGAAAGGAATACAAAGTAATAGGAAAAATAATAATCGCAGCATCTAAGTTTTTATTTTCGCCAAATATATAAAAATTTCAATAGCCCAATAATTCTTTTTCTTTTGAATAACTACCCTAGACACTAGAACAAGCCCTGGGCAAAGGATAGGAGCAGTGGGATGCTTATGTCCTCTGTAGCGTCAGCGAAAGAGGACATAAGCTTCCCAGTCCGCAGGACCAAGCTGCGCATAGCCTGGTCCCGATATTTTCATCGGGATGACCCCAAAAACCAATTATAGATACACCCCACTTTATCGTTTTTAATTTCTTACTTTTAGGTTTGAGTCCGCTCTGCTAGTTTCTGGACTGGACTCATGTTTAGAAGAAAAACGACTCGACAGTGAAATTTGAAGATTTACTCCAAGACTTTGGTAGCGATTTTATCAATAACCAACACTTTATTCTCAATGCTTTGCTCGCGGCTTTGCTAGCCTATCTTTTGGGACGATTCTATGTACGATACGGCACGACGATTACGAATCGCAAGAAGTTTGCCTCTATATTTATGCTACTTGCACTGTCTACGATGTTGATTATCTTCATTGTCAAAAGTAGTATCGCCCTGTCGCTTGGTTTGGTTGGAGCGCTTTCCATAGTGAGATTCAGAGCCGCCATCAAGGAACCAGAAGAATTGGTATATCTATTTTTTGTTATCGGAATCGGACTAGGTATGGGAGCCAATCAACCTACCATCACCATACTCGCCTTTGTACTAATTATATCACTATTGACCATCCGTACTTTCATAGAAAAGAAAACGCTTCTTTCGCCGCCTGAAAATATGGTACTCAATATCTCAACACCAAGTCTAGATGTGCACAAAATAAATGAAATCCTTGCTAAGCATTTTTCACTTGTCGAGCTCAAACGCTTAGATCAAAATAAAGGCACCCTCTTTTTGTCCTACATCGTGGAGACGGATGCTATGGACAAAATTGTAAACGCCAAAGATGAGCTGATCACACAATCTCCAGATCTTGACTTTTCGTTTGTAGAACAAAGAAACCTTGCCCAATAAATGCGTAGTCTCAGCACGTTTATATTATCCCTTTGTGTAGTGTACGTCTCCCTCGGGCAGGCTCGCATAGAAAGCGAATACAAAATAAGCGTGCCCAATGATCAGCAAGAAGCTTTATGGCCTTTTTTGCAATCTACTTTTGTCAATAATGTTGAAGGAATACTGCCTGAAAATATCCAAACAGAAGTGGCTACCGAAATATTTTATGACACCTACTATGATGACTCAGGAGAAACATTGCTAAGCTATCAGGCGGGTGCTAGATATCGCGAACGGTATGTAGAAGATAGCCTACTCAAGACGCTTTTGCAACTTAAGGTTCCGACCTTGGATGAACTCGGCATAGCTCGAACAGAACACAAATTTTCACCAGAAAGCAATTTTGACATTAACGACAGAACTGGGCTGCATCCCTTCTTGAAACATGTAAAAAGAAAAGATGTCAACGACGTAGACTTAGTACTGGGTCAATTCGGAACCACGTCCAGAAAAATGCAAGAAGCACTAAAGCTAAAGCAAGTGCGAAAGCGAATATATGTATCAGATCCACTAGGGGCTTTGATGACCTTCACCTTGGATGAGGTCTCGGCTTTTCATTTTCCGTACACCCAATTTGTAGAACTAGAACTCGAACTCAATGAGGTGAGATATACTGATGCGGATCCTGCACAAAAAATTGAGCTCGAAAAAATGAATGCCAAAGCTAAGGCAGCTATATTTCAAAACTTTGAAAATATCGAACAGGACCAAACGCCAAAATATAATAAAATGCATGCAGCACTAGCTGCTCAGCCAAGTGCATGGATCTATAATAATCTAATGTACATATTTCTAGCTTGCATCAGTATGTGCGCTATCATCATTTTGCTCAAAAACGAAACTCGCTTTGCAAATACATAAGGCAAAAAATACAAAGAAAAAGAGTCCCTCGTTTTGGTGGATATTGGGCGCAGTGATAATGCTATTTTTGCTGTATTTCTTATTTACAAACAGATCCGAAGGCGTAAAATATTGCGACATGGAAAATCGTACCGCGGATCAAAAACAATTTATCACCAATGGAATTGCCTTTACCAATGGGAATACTCAATCAGACCACAAGGCTCGCTCTGGAAAATACAGCGCTAAAGTAGACAGCAAAAATCTTTATGGTCCTAATTATGCTTTTGATCATGTGTATAGTGGAGATATCTATGAAGCAAGCATCTGGATGAATAACGACAATGGATTTGGCACGCTCGCTTTTTCAGGGACGTGGGATTTCTATACTCATCAGAAGGAATCCAGTAAAACAGAAAATGGCTGGCACTTACTCAAAAAAAGAATAGAAATCCCGGTAGGAGTATATGATGAAAAACTAAGCATTTTTCCTTACACCAATAAGGACAGCAAAGCCGTCTACTTCGATGATTTTCGCATAGAAAAAATTTCTAGTGGACAGCCTAAAACTATTCCTGCACTATCCGATGAACCCAATAAAAGACTAGATATACAAATAGACAAAAAGGCACTAGAAAAATTAAATGCTAAAAGAATCGAAGCCTATACGCAGGGCAATTTGATTAGTGGTAAAGCTAATTTGGTACCTGCCAAGATAAATACGGGGGAGCAATCTGTAGATGCAAAAATACGCTTAAAAGGAGATTTGCTAGATCATCTCACTGGACGCAAGTGGTCATTTCGTATCCTTACAGACGACGGCAATGCATGGAACGGCATGAAAGTTTTTTCTGTTCACAATAGTAAGTCTAGAGACCATTTATCTGAATGGGTATTCCATGCGATGCTGTCTAAAGAAGATGTACTCACTACTAAATATGACTACATAGAACTAGCGCTCAATGGCGAGTCTTTGGGAGTCTATGCTTATGAAGAACATTTTCTAAAACAGCTTTTACAATCTCAAAATCGAAGCGAAGGACCTATCTTAAAAATCAGTGAAGACGCGCACTGGAAATATGCGCCAAGAAATTTTGGCAATAAACTTGCGACTTATGAGAGCGCACAAATAGAACCCTTCGACAAAGACGCCCTTAAAAAAAATAACGCTTATGCAGCCGCATTCGAAAAAGGGCAAGCACTGCTGCATGGATTCATGCATGGAGACTTAGTCGTGGAGGATGTATTCGACACAGATCGATTGGCAAAATATATCGCCATCCAGGATGTTTGTAATGCCTGGCACAGCTTTAACTATACCAATTTGCGTTTTTATTTCAACGCCCAATCTGGAAAATTAGAACCTATAGGATTTGATGGATTTACCCCTGATGGACTGCGGTACAATCTAGACCTGTACATAACAGGATCACAAGTGAACTCTCTGAGCACACAAAACATAACGGCACATAAATTTGTCAAACATTTTCACAAAAAACTTTTTACTGATTTCGTCTTTGCAGAAAAATATATCCATCACCTGGATCGATTATCAAGCGCTGCATACTTAGAACAGTTCAAAAAGGAAACGGAACCTGAACTCAGAGCGAGAGAACAATTTATCAAAAAAGGCTATACCAATTACTCTTTTAATTGGGAAGCATATTTTGGCAATGCAAAGGACATTCAAGAAGTATTAGCCCCTGCGGAAGACCTTTCTATCAA
>CAYZUW010000396.1:0-3767 GCA_964481325.1 uncultured Saprospiraceae bacterium | reverse complement strand
CTGCCCAGATATTACATGTAGCCGAAAAAGCTACACGTATTAACTGTGCCGCTATGTTCCGTAGCTCCCTATTCGGTCGGCCCTGCGCAAGCCCTGCTACAGGCTCGCCCCTTGCTTAGGTCTGGCTTCCTATCGGTCGCCACTACTGCACAGCGCTAGTCCATTATTGCACTAAAATATTTCTCTTATTAATACCAAAAGTCAAAGAATGAATGGCCTAGAATAACCGAATTTGATGTGGGTTTAATTTTTCAATAAACTCTATAATAGTTTCCAATAAAATACAAACGCCAGCAAAGCATTCATAATTCTTTTCACATTTATAATTCATTTAATATTTGCCACCGCATTTTCAAAATCTTCAATTGCTTTTCGATGATCTTGGTGCTATTCCAGGAATAGACAGGGTTGGCTTGGAAGGTGGCATTGACCACAGGGTAGAGACCCGCTCGGCAATTCAAAACCATGTTTTGAAATATTTTAAAATTAGGGTCGTGCTTGGTATTCTCCGCATTCAATAGGCGCAAAGGAATTACTTGGAGGACTTTTTTACATAGTTCATCAGGCCAATTGAAGTGCGGGCAAAAAAGTAAAGTCTCCATCGCATTGTCATTAAATGAAAATTTCGCTTTTTTCAAATTCAAATACAATTGATGTAATTGGGCACTACTCAACTGTTCGTAAACAGGAAGCAAGTCCAAGTCTTCTAGAATAGATAACTTGCCTTGCATAACCAATTTCAGCATTAGTTCTTGATCAATGGGGTCTTGCCCAGCACTATATATCAATCCTAAGAGTATGAGCTCATGTAATTCGTTGTTAGATACTAATCCTTGCATAAAATCTGGCCATGAACAATCTAAGGTATCACATAAATGCGTTAGTGGAACTAAACAGAAAAAGTTGAACAAAAGATTCTTTGCATCAAAACCATAGCTTTTGTCTAATCCATATATAGGCAAGTGTTTTTTGAGGAAAACAGATTTAAGATTTTTGATCGCCTCTTCGTTCACCTTTATTTTTTTTCGCTGGAAACTAAGAAGTTCTTCAATATGATCACTAAGGACTTCCAAAAAAGCATCATTCTTTGTACGAGCGAAATACCGCAAGGCAAAACGGTAAGTGTCCTTACTTTTTGCAACAGCTACTTTATCAAAGAAAGCGTCTTTTATCTCCGATTGCTCAGGTAGATATTTTTTCAGGAAACTAGCTTGTAGAGTGGGGCTAAAATTTTTCCATTCATTATATATATACCCAATCGCTTCATCACTGCCTGAATTTGCATATTGGCTCAGGGTAATAGCCTTTAGTTTTATTTCTTTTATTTTTTCTATTTGCTCGGGTTGGATGTCCTTTTGGAAGGCAGTCCATTTGGGATTCTGATTAACTAGCCAGTAAAATCTGGCATCAAGGAATTCATGCACACTAGTAAAAGCATCCAGGTGTTTTTCAAAATACTGAATGAGTGCAGGATACATTTCACTAGGAAAGGCGATGTCTTTGAGATTCAAGAGATGAATGGTTTGGGACAAGAGTACCTCGAATCCATTGTATTTAAATAACGCGGCGATAGCATCAGTCAGTTTCAGACTAGGAGCGGAGGCGGTGCTTTCTTCTACTTTTTCCTGCAGGCTATCCCATTTGCTCAATTCGAGACCAACCTTCTTCATCTTGCTCCACATGGTGATGGCGTCCAGTGCGACTAGAGCGGGCTCTTGATCTAGATTGAGTCCCATTTTTTTGAGATAGGCCATCTCCTTCTCAGGAATCTGATGCCGATCCGTTCCTAGTAATACCGTCTTTTTGAGTTCTTCCCACATGGATTTTAAAAGCTTTTTCTGATTGCCGATTTATGTAAAAATATGACTTGCCAAAATGGCATAATCAAGCGTACTTACATTGTAGAAGAATGGTTTGGAATTTTTTTGAAAAACTTAAATCACAAGATACTAATCATATGATTAGTATCTCTTTAAAGAAAACGAGAGTCAAATCAAAACTTATTGATGATCAGTGATTTAACCTTTAATTGCCTAACCATTGGTAGTATAAAATTAATAATTTAAAACAAAGACAATGAGAAATCTAATGCTATTATCTATTCTATTCTTTTGCCAACAGGTAAATGCTCAGGTAGCCCAGGCGGTGAGCACAACTTATGATTATTCCATAATAGAAGCCGTATTAGCGAATAGGCATACAGAAGAAAACATGCATGAATTAATAGATGCTGTCCATTTATTGCCAGTAGATGTTTTCACCTCAGAAAGTGAATCTGAAGAATGGCTAGCTGCAAGGAAAAGGAATGTAGAAATATATTTGAAGTGGTATGATAAAATGTTTACAGCAGGATTTAAATTGGGAGAGAGAGCCATCATAGGAGCTAAAAGTAAAAGGAGTCAACAAAAGAACGAGTCAGTAAAAAGTTTCTTGATCGCAGAACAGAGATTAAAGCAATTTATGAAAAGTAGTTTTAAGGGTAGAAAGAAAAATGAATTGAAAAAGGAGATTCAAGGATTTGGAGAATCCTATGATACAGTTGCTTACCAAATAATGCGTGAAGTTTTGAATCCAGAGTTTGGTTTTGTGATATATGATAAAAGTGTCAAGGTAGATTAACATAGCTTTTTATTAACATTGCAGAAAGGAACAGTAGGAACTCTATCACCAGAGGATGAGAATAGTAAATCTCCATTTATATTATCTCCAAATCCAGCACATAACAAATTAAAAATTGAAATATTGGGAGATTATGAACCCTCAAATATTGAGATTTATAATCTAAATGGGCAGAAAATTAGAAAGTATGAGATGAACATAAATAGCCAAGAGATAAATCTATTGAATTTAAATCCGGGTTTATATCTTATCGAAATAAAGACTAAAACGAAATCTTTCGTGCACAAAATCATTAAAATATGATTTATAAAATAGGTGTCGCTTTTTTTAGTGTACTTCTTTTGCAAACGTGTTCAAAAAAGGTGTTGCAAGAGGCTGGTGAACAAGAACGTCAATATACGGATACTCAAATTATTACTCTTGCAGAAGATTGCGATTTTGTTTATGATTTGATATCAAATGGTATGAAGGAGGTTAAAGAAAAACGAAAAGATCGCGTAACCTATTCTCGAAATGATTTATTGGTAAAAATACTTAGTAAAACCGAATGTCTTCACGGTCAAAGTTTGGAGCAAGCTCAAAAGAGTTTGGGGAAACCATCAAAAATTTGCTTAGATGAAGAATACTGCATTTTCGTTAACTTAAGATATGATTTTCAAGTTGAGGGTAGAAAGTTTCAATATGTAACCTTGATTTTTGAGGACAATCATTTGACCGAAATTAATTGGATGCCGATTGAAAAAGTTTTTTCTCACTAGAAACAATACAAGGCGAATTGTCGGAGGCTCTTCCGATCAGATAGGCGACAGGACAAACGGTGTTAGCGGGATATCCATGTGCGTATGGTAGAGACAAGGCACGCCTTGTCTCTAGCGCGCAGGCATTGATGTAGGAGCGGACGACGTGACCCAAGGTTTTTTTGTGGGCGGCGTAGAGACGCATAACCATGCGTCTCTGCAGGGCGGGCCCAAAAAAGCCGTAGGGGTGGCCCCAAAAAATACCCAAATAAACATCTTAGAAAACGGTTGGATTATGCCAATTAATAAGCTATCTTTGTGGCGTTTTTAGAAAAGATGTCAAAAAGTAAAAATTAATGGCAAATACAGGTAAAATCAAGCAGGTAATCGGACCAGTCGTGGATGTGAGCT
>CAYZUW010000395.1:0-3769 GCA_964481325.1 uncultured Saprospiraceae bacterium | reverse complement strand
CTATATGGTTGTAGGTATGGAATAGCTTGTACCTATCCGTTATGAAAATTTCATCACTTTGCTTACCGTCAAAAAAATCTTGAATGTCTTTTGATCTAAAAATTAAAGCTTGCTTAAATTTATTTTTGTCAAGTGTTCTAGTGATGATCCATTTATTAGGAGAGAGCAATTGACCGTTGGCATCTCTAGTTTCGATGATGACCGCTATTCCACTATTTTTGTTGAGCGTGGTGATAATGATATTGCCTTGTACAGTGATGTGGACATAGCCTTGACTCTCCACTTGCTGCTTCACGATATAGGCTTTCAAAAAATCATAGTAAGATTTATAGTTGTTTACAAGATGCTGTTCGAGAGCAGCTTGATCATTACCAAAACCAGGGATAAATTCTTGTTCATCAGATAAGATACCGTGTAGGCCAAACTTATGTTTGATTCCTTGATCCAAATTTCCCGATCCATCTATCAGTGTCTCGTTGATGAGGCGCCTAAACGAGTTCGCATCTTTCAGTGCGTGCGGTTCACTTATTTTTAAATTGGCAATCAACATCTCTGCACCGCCACCATCTTGATTTTTGAATTGATCTGGGAGAGAATGGTCTACGTCGATCAGCTTTCCATACGCATCATAGAAGCTCAGATTGGGATTGGCTCGATACGTGACTACTACTATGTCTTCGTTGGGATGATTTCCGTAGAGAATGTGTAGCTTGTCTATATCTACGTTTAGGAGTTCTAGGTTAGTGTCTGGTTCGAAATATCCTGGTAAACTTAGAAATTGGAATTGCTCATTTATTGACGACATGCTCTGTTTTGTTTGTACACCTAAATTTACTTAAGTATTTCTAAAATGAACATTTTTAGAGTGTTTTTTTAGGCCATCCAGGCTGATAAAAGCCTGGACCGAGTCATCCGTTCCTTCTGCCGAAAAAGGCAGAACCACTTCTACCTCTTGTCTCTGCGCGCTCCGCTTACTAAATCTTCTATACTACTAAATATTGAGTTTAATTTTTTATTCTATTTCAAAATAATATTCTCAGATTTAGAGTAAGATTGTTGAATATCACTTGGATTTTGACGCATTATTCTTAACTTTATTTGTAGAGAAAAACAGAAGCAACAAAATTTTGATTTATAGTACTTAATGGGAGATTCTAGTCAATTAGCGTCCATAAAAGACCTATTCAATAAAATTAGTGGGAACCAGAAGTTTCATTTTAGAAGGCAATGGAATTATATCCAACGTAATTTTAAAATGGAAGATCTAGTTGTTATAGATTTTAAGCATTCTAAATTCAGAGAAAATTATTGGCGATGCTATTTTGACAATAAACATGAGTTATACGAGGCACGCAAGCGATCAAACGCTTCCTTAGAATCTAGTTTTTTTGGAGGACGGATATCAGATATCGAAGGTATCTTTAGCACTGCTATAAAAAATCAAAAATGGATTGGATATTTTATGCCTCGTCCACAATGGACAGAAGAAAAGATCCATCAATCTGAAAAGACAATTAATAAGTTACAGCTATTTAAAAAGTATTTTGACTTTAGGCCATTTCTTAAAGACGTGTTTAAACAGAACCCTAGCATAGAAACAAACGAAGCTAGGATACTAAATACAATATGGTTATATGGATTAAGGTATAAAGAGTATCTAGCCAATACCCGCCAAGATTCAAAAATAGATCAAGATTTTCAAGACCTATGGTATACAGCCATTTTTGATTTGAAAAACTTTAGCAAGCTTTTGCCCTCTGAACAATTGACCTCTTTGATGTTCATCTCGTATGAATCTATTTACTCAGTGGAGATTTCTAAACTGCTCTCGACTTTAGTGAAAGAAAGTAGCTTGGATGTAGAATTGTATTTTTCTAAGTACAAAGATTTGTTTTTGTCTACTGATAGCGTTGCAAAAGAAAAATTGCAAGAAGCACTTGATGAATTTATTGCAATTTCAATGCAAGATAAATATCAGTTTTATTTAGAAGAGCTTCTTCTCAATAATAGTAGACGAAGTTTCCTTGCAAGGTTCCCAGGCGAGATTCGTGCCTATTTTAATCCCAAGGGCGATTCTTTTGTGTCTAATGCCATCCAGTCTATTATAGGGCGTATGAATATTTTAGACCGAGTGAATAAAATGATAACTTTAGATAAAGTGAATCGCTCTGAACTATCTCCTCCATCTATAGTGACTTATCGAAAGGATGGAATAAAATGGAGTGAGATTACAATACAAGAAGAACTCTTAAAATGCAAGTCTAAATATATAACTACTCATGAAGTAAAACGATTAGACGAAATAATACTCGAACAATGGCAAAATCATCTTATTAATTTAGGTAACTCCGTAACCTGCCCTTTTTTTCGGGTCGCAAAATCTTCGAATCGCTTATATTTCAAATGGAATACAATGGAACATGCTAAAGAGAGGAAATATGTTGCGGATTACAGATCAAAGCAAGTTCGGGAGCGAGAAGAAGATGGTCTGTTAAGTAAGCATATTCAATTTTTAAAACAAGCTCATGATATAGAATATGCTATAGAATATGCTAGAGGTGTACGTCCATTTTCTTTTCAACATATCCAAAAAAGATGGGAGACAGAATTACGAGCTGCCTTGGACGATATCAAAAGAAGGTATGCCAAACGAATCAGGAGAATGCGCGAATTCGGTATACTCTTAGGCAAGCAGAAGCCCACCAAAGATATGCATGTGTACTTAGATGAAATCTTAGCGGTAGAAGAAGAAGTAAAACCTTATTTAACCTTTGTGAAAAATGCATTTCAGTCCGCTTTGCCTGTCCGAAAAATCACCTTTTTTGATGAATATAGAAATAATCATGTTGGCGTTGAATTTGACCCAGAGACCGTCTTTGATCAGAACAAGTGGCAGAGAGGAGAGGTTATGAAGATTCTCAAAAGAAAAAAAGTATTTGGAAATGTACAACAAGTAAATACTTTCTGCTTAGATTTTTCGGGATCTATGACGCATGTGAGAATGAGAAACTTGTTTAAAATATTGTACCTAATTGTCACGGGCTTAGAAGATAGAAAAATTTATAATTCGATTCATTTTTTCAGCTCTAAATTTATACCTAGTGTTGAATTTTCGTTGAGATATGTAGATCGCAAAATACTTTTTAAAATACTTACGCAAATTAGCAGGATAGCTGATAATCGAGTTGTTTACGGAGGAGTAGGAGGTACTAATATTTCTGATGGATTAGAAAAGTGTTACCAAAGAATCATTACTTTTTCCGATGAAATTTATTCTAAGAAAAAAGAAGAAGGAATTACTAAATCTATTTTTGTAATTTCAGATGGCGAACCTACCTTAGGTGTTATGGATATTCCAGACTTAGCTGAAATAATCCGAAATATGAGAAGGGAGGGAGACGTGTCAATCAAAGGAATATATATCAAGCCTGAAAATGACACCTCAGATTTTATTCCGCAAATGTTTGGAGAGGGGAATTATGTAGAAAATACAAGCTTTGAGGAAGGGGTTAAGAATTTTGTTTCGATAATGACTAAAACCTTCGAGATGCAAAGAAAGGAATTCAAAAATAAAAAAAGAGTAAAAAAAGTATTTGGTGCCAGAGGTGCGAAAAAATAAATATGGAGAGTCAAGGAAAAATAATAAACATTGAACTAGGGCAAACGATTGATGGGTTTGTCTGCTACACCTATCATGTGGCTAAAGATTTGGTCATCCTATGGAATAAAGAAGGAGCGGCTAGATGTTACCATACGCATAGTTTAGCAA
>CAYZUW010000394.1:0-3795 GCA_964481325.1 uncultured Saprospiraceae bacterium | reverse complement strand
GCGTATGCGATAATCAATTTTTATTGCCTTTGGCAGGCTAAGGCAGCTGTTAGCTATTAGCCTTTAGCTGCTAGCAATATGGGGATGACATTTTAATCGTAATACCTTTTCTTATTCCGTTTAGTTTTATTTTTCCTAGCTAATAGTACCTAATCCGTTTTTATTTCCTTTGAGAACTTTGCGTTAACTATACTAAAGAAGCCTTTGCGAACTTTGCGAGAATCGAATATCTATTAGTCAAAAAACTAGTCCCTCACCCATCTGCTAGTCCCTTGTAGTTTTTTTTCGTTTATTTGTGTAGTTGCACAATTATTAATTGAGCTATTAGCCAGCTAATACCTTACGCCTAATACCTAACACCTGATATATGCTTAGCAAAGATCAAAAACGCCAGTACAGAACAGACCTATTCCGACACCTAGACGGATTGGTAACTGCGCCAACTGCCTACACCTTGCACAAACATGGGGTACTCGATTTTATCAAAGAAAAAGAAACCCTAAAGCTTAGCGAAATTAGCAGCCGCTTCAAAGGCAACGAAGGATATCTCAATGTAGCCTTGCGTATACTAGCATCTCAAGGATGGCTTGACTACCAGGTAGACAATGCAAAAGATGAAATCAGTATCAAAACTAATGAAAAAAGTGAAGTAGCATTTACACATATACCACTATACAAAGAGGTAGTAGAACTACTTATCCTTTCAGGAGACTATCACCCTAGACTATTTCAGAAAGAACCTTTCCAAAGATTAGCACATATCTTTGAGCAATATAAAAAGAACTATGGTATTGTATTTTCTGACAAGGAGAAACATCTAAACATTCAGAAACAAATCCTAAAACACATCGAAGGCGCCATCACCGCCCCATCCATAGTAGCGCTTGGAATGAACGGTATGTTCCACAAATATTTTATGGAAGCCTCTTTTCGAGCAGACGAATTTCATAAAGACGTAGAAAGTTTTTCCAGCCTACTTGATTTTTTCACCCACTTAGAGTGGTTTGAAAAAAATAAAGAAACCTACAAGTTTACGGACAAAGGTTTATTTTTTGCGAAGCGAGCTAGTGCCTATGGCGTTACGGTTTCCTACCAAAATACCTTTAGACATCTAGACGATCTCATCTTTGGAGACCCTAAAAAACTATGGGGCACTACAGAAGGCGAAGACGAAAAGCACGTGGATAGAACAATGAATGTCTGGGGATCCGGAGGAGCCCATGGCGCCTACTTCAAAAAGGTAGACCAGATTATAGAATCTATCTTCAATCGACCTATACACGAACAACCGAAGGGAATCGTCGATATGGGATGCGGTAATGGAGCCTACCTTCAGCATCTCTTTGAAGTCATCGAGCAAAAGACTTTGAGAGGAACTATGCTCGAAGATCATCCTCTCTTTTTAGTAGGGGCAGATTACAATCAAGCCGCCTTAAAAGTGACACGTGCCAATTTGATCAGTGCCGATATATGGGCAAAAGTCATCTGGGGAGATATCGGTAGACCGGATATATTAGCAAAAGACTTAGAAGAAAACTATCAAATAGACCTCAAAGATTTATTGAATGTACGTACTTTCCTAGACCACAATCGCATCTGGGAAGACCCTGCTACCACGAATGCCGAAAGAAAAAGTCTTTCTTCCGGAAGCTATGGCTATCAAGGAAAGCGCATCAATAATAATCTAGTGGAAGACAATCTCTTACACCATCTACAAAAGTGGTCTCCCTATGTCCAGAAGTTTGGCTTGTTGCTGATTGAGCTGCATACTATTCCTCCACATCTAGTAGCTGAAAATCTCGGTAGAACAGCCGCAACAGCCTACGACGCCACGCATGGCTTCTCAGATCAGTTCATCGTCGAGATTCCAGTATTCATGAAAATAGCCAAGGAAGCAGGTTTATTTCCTGTAGAGAAATATTCTAGCAAGTTCCCCAATTCTGATTTAGCTACCGTGAGTATTAATTTACTCCAAGGAGCGTAAAAAAATGATGAATTATGAGTATTATGAGTTATGAATTATAAATGCTTTTTCGCATGTACCATAAGGTAGGGTTTAGGGTTTAGGGTTATTTTTTAAGTGCCTTATTTACAAGCTGCTCAAAGAACAAGTATAAATAGCCTTTGGTGCCTTGTACAAGTTAGAACTGCTGCGGTGTCCGCGAAGCGAATTCGGGACAAGCTCTTCGGTGGTAAAACGAACAAGCTGCTAAAGGAACAAGTGAAAATAGCCTTAGGCGCCTTTAACAACTCCTAAAAATTCCGTACTATTACTTACAAAAAAGTTGTGATGAAAAAATATATCGTAATATCGATTTTAGGAATGGCAGCGATGCTATTAGTGTCCTGCAACGTAAAAACAACCGAGCAAACGACTACCCAGACCATCGAAGAGCGAAATGATTCACAAGGAGCAGCCTTTCAAATATTCTTCGTTAGACACGCAGAAAAATCTGACAACGACCCTCGGGATCCAGACCTCAATGCAGCTGGACAAGCGCGTGCGCAAAAACTCAAATACCACCTCGCCGAAGCAGGCATCACAAAAATCTACAGTACGGAATACAAAAGAACCCAACAAACAGTAGCCCCCCTCGCCAAAGCCTTAGGTATCCAGGTAGAAAATTACGCCACCGACCTCAGATCTATAACAGAAGATCTCAAAACAGCCACCGGTGGAAATATCCTAGTCGTCGGCCACTCCAATACCACACCTAAGCTCATCAGTAAATTACTAGAACAAGAAAGCTATGAAAAACTAGACGAATCTGTCTACAATAAATTGTTTGTACTTATCAAAAGTGGAGATCAGTTTAGAGCTACTACTTTGCAATTTTAAAAGGAGGTATTAGGTATTAGGTATTAGGTATTAAGAAAACAATTAAAAACTCTTGCTCAATTCTCTTGCTCTTGATCAACACTCTTGCTCTAAAAAGAACCGAGTTTAAGCTCCTAGCATCAAAAGGCTAAAAGCTAATTGCTAACAGCTAATAAAACACCGTCATCTCATCCAAACCCTTTCTTTCCAATACAGGTACTTCCGCATCATCGGCTGGATATCCAACAGGGATTAGCAAAAAAGGGCGTTCATTAGAAGGGCGTTCTAAAATCTTTTGTAAAAAATTGAGTGGACTAGGAGTATGTGTAAGACTTACAAATCCAGCATTGTGGATAGCGGCCAACAAGAAACCAGTGGCCAATCCTACAGATTCATTGACGTAATAGTTCTTTTGTTTTTCGCCATCTACAAGATCGTAGGCCTTTTTGAACACCACGATGAGCCATGGCGCTGTAGTCAAAAATGACTTATGCCAATCCGTACCAAATGGTTTAAGGTCCTCCAACCATTCATCACTCATACGACCATGATAGTTTTCGTATTCCTCCTTTTCCGCCGCTTCCCGTATTTTTTGCTTGATATCTGCATTAGAAACAGCACAAAAAGTCCATGGTTGTTTATGCGCACCAGAGGGTGCAGAGGATGCGGTCAAAATCAACTGATCGATGACTTCTTTAGATATAGGCGTATCAGAAAATTCACGCACCGACCTCCTCTTATCCATAAATTCATAAAAAGACCGGCTTCGCTCTTCAGGCGTTTCTGTGTAGGAAATCGGGCAATAAGGCATAAAATTATCACTATTCATAACAATTGTTCATTTTCTGATATACAAAATAAGAATGGTTCGGTAATTTTTGGAAAAATACTAACTCACTAAACGCAATATGCTGAAATTCAGATACTTAACAAATATTGCAGCAAATTCACAACATATTACTTTTCAGTGATTTAGC
>CAYZUW010000393.1:0-3804 GCA_964481325.1 uncultured Saprospiraceae bacterium | reverse complement strand
ACCATTCGATCATGGGAAAAAAGAACGTGAAAGAACAGACGTCAAGAATTAAATACTAGAAAAAATTTCGGTTAAAATGAAAAATCTCGATATAAGAACTACCGAAACTTGAGTTAACTCATTATTGTTTTTAAATTCACTCTATTTCCACAGCTCAAAAAAATAGGTTAATAGTTTTTCTATCAAGACTTTAGAGTTTAAGCATTGGAGGTAGTCTAAAGGGGTTTAAAAAAGGGTAGGATAAATTCGTTTCGAATTTTTCCCGCCCTTTTTTTTGTGCATTGTCTTGTGGTATGCTTATTTCGATGCCGCCGTTTTATATTTAAATATATCATTTTATAAGTTGGTCTGAATACTTATATTTAACCTATGAAAAAATATCTAATACTAAGTTGTTTAATTTTGATGCTCTTCAGTTGTGTAAAGGTGGAGCAAGTAGAGAAGCGAAAAGAAATAAGTAAATCGCCATTCGAAATCATGTATCTTCAGAGAGCTTATCCTACTGGCCAGATCAAAGCCAATGCTGCAGAAGAGGCGCGCACTTGGAAAACAAAAAAGCAAGAGCGACTTACGCGCTCTTTAGAAGGAACTTGGGAATTAGCCGGACCTACGAATGTAGGGGGTCGTGTGACAGATATTGAAATTCCAGTAGATCAGGCAGAGACCTATTATGTAGGTTCTGCTTCAGGAGGGATATTCAAATCTACGGACGCAGGAGATACTTGGAATCCTATCTTTGATGGGATAGGCGCCTTAGCGATTGGAGATATTGCTGTCTCGAAACAAAATACGGATATCGTATGGGTTGGCACGGGCGAGGAGAACCCTGGAGGTGGTTCTTTAGCTTATGAAGGAGATGGTATATATCGGAGCGATGATGGGGGCGAGTCTTGGATTAATAGAGGCTTAGAAAATACAGGCAGTATATCACATATTCTTATCGATCCGAATGATGATGAGGTGATTTTTGCTTCAGCTATGGGGCGTTTGTTTTCTAATGAAAATAGTGGTGGAATATATAGATCGCAAAACAATGGAGACACTTGGGAGCAAGTATTTTTTGTAAGCGATAGTACGGGTGTGATAGATATGGCGATGCATCCTACACAGAGCAATATACTTTATGCGGCCAGTTGGGAGCGTATCAGGACGCGCCAAGATCGACAATATGGAGGTGCCACTACTGGACTGTTCCGCTCTATAGATGGTGGAGATACATGGCAGGAGTTGACCAATGGATTGCCCTCTGCGCCTAGCCAGAAGGGAAGAATAGGGTTTGATATTTCGCAGTCCAATCCGCAAGTATTATATGCGCGGTATGCCGATACTGCTGGTGCAGTGCAAGGTATATTTCGTAGCAATGATGGAGGAGATAGTTGGACGCCAGTCAATTCTGGAGCAATTACCAATGTGGGATTTCATTGGTGGTTTGAAGGGATTCATATAGACCCGACAGATGAAAACATATTGTATAATGTGGATTTTCTGGTGCAAAAATCTGTCAATGGTGGTGCTTCTTGGGATTTTGCGTTTCCAGGTGTACACGTAGATCAACATGCTTTAGCATTTAATCCTATGGTGCCTAATCAAGTTATATTAGGAAATGACGGTGGGATAGATATTAGTTCTGACGCGGGGGAATCCAGTATAAAGACTGATGGGTTGCCTATCACCCAATTTTATAGATTTTTTGTAGATCCAAATGATGAGAATAGAATATTTGGTGGTTCTCAAGACAATGGTACTATTCGTACATCTACAGGCGGTCAAGATGATTGGAGTGAATTTTTTGGCGGAGATGGTTTTCAGACATTGGTTGACAATCGAGATGGAAACGTGGTTTATGCATTAAGTCAAAGAGGAAATTTAGCAAAAACAAGTAATGGGGGAGCTTCATTTGTTTCTGCTACTAATGGAATTGCTCAAAATGACAGAAACAATTGGGATACGCCTATTGTATTTGATCCGGAAAATAATAACACGATTTATTATGGTACGAACCGAGTTTGGAGATCTACCAATGGTAGCCTTACTTGGTCTCCTGTAAGTCCTGATTTGACCGATGGCGCTGCGCCTGGAATCTTAAATTTTGGTACGATTACGAGTATAGATGTCTCTCCTTTGGATAGTGATATTGTGATAGCAGGAACGGACGATTCCAATATTTGGATTACCGTAGATGGAGGACAAAACTGGGAAAATGTTTCCAATGGCTTACCTGAACTTTGGACGACAAAGGTGTTAGCCGATCCGGATGATTCTAATTCATTTTTCGTTACTTTTTCTGGCTATCGCTATGGCAATAATTTGGGTCATGTTTTTCATACCACGGATGGAGGAGAGAGCTGGATAGATATCGGTACGAGTCTTCCAGATATACCTGTCAATGACATTGTCAAAGTATCCCAGTCTAGTTTATATATCGCTACGGACGTGGGCGTTATGACAAGTGAAGATGTTGGACAAACTTGGATACCTTTCGGTGAGAATTTGCCAGATGTGGTAGTTACAGATCTACATATTCATGAAGCTTCGAGACAGTTGTTTGCCGCGACCTATGGACGTTCTGCTTTCAGTATTGATATAAGCGATATATTTGTATCGACAGCAGAGACTACCCAAGATATAAGTTTGAAAGTCTTTCCTAATCCAGCTTCAGAAAGGGTTACTATCTCGCACGATGGTCAATGGAAGGATGCTTCTGTTTCCTTATACGACGCTGTAGGTAAAAGTGTATATACTGCTCGCTTTACAAGTAATACGCTAGATATTAATATTGGACATTTGGCAAAGGGGGTGTACTTTGTCAAAGTTCAAGATGGTAAGAAGGAGACTACTATTAAATTGATTGTGCGGTAAGGAAAAGCATTATAGTTTAACTTTAATTAAAACAAAAACATGAAATTTATTCTAACCTTTATAATTGCTTCATTATTTCTATTATGTGAAGCTCAGACCTACGATATTGTTTTAGCCACCGATTTTGAGGGCAATGTTACACAAGGAACAAAAGAAGATCTCATCAAATACAGTAGGGAGGGAAAGCCTGTACGTGTGGGTTATCAATTGGATTTTGATGGAGATAAGATGGCTGATTTTGACCATTGGGTTGAAGCAACATTTATTACCATTTTAAAAAATGAAGTGTTTACTCATATTAATCCAATCTATATGCAGGGGCCAGACATGGATATCCCTCAGATTCTTATATTTCCCAGTCCAACACAATGGACCGCTGTCCTCGGCACCAATGGAAAATTATTGAACCGCTTTATTCTCAATGAAGACCTGGTAGCTAAACTAAAAGCAGACACAAGTATGGAAGAAAGTGAAAAAAAGGCGCAAATTGCCTCGCTTGAAGAAAGCCAAGAAGCTATGAAAAAAATAGAAACTTGGCAGGTGGCTCTTTTTGGAGTGTGTTGAAATGATATAGTGTTTGGTTGCCTTATCTGTTTCTTAGAAAATCATTAAATTCCATTATAATTATTTTATCATTAAAATGTGGATAATCCCTTAAGAAATTATTTACTCAAGTTTCGGTAGTAAAATATTGATATAGAAAATAAACAATATTCACTGTAAGGATTTGAAATTCACTTAATTAGGTGTTGTGCGGGAACTCGTAATGCTGTCGACAATTGGAGAAATATAATAATTTGACCTAAGGTTAATTTGCAATGTTGGAACAATAAATAATCGATAAAGGTGCAAGGATATTAAACTAGAATAAATTTCGACCTTTGATGATTTAGCGTAAGCGTTAAAAATCATCACAGTCGAGAGGTGACCGAATGATGCGCAGCA
>CAYZUW010000392.1:0-3815 GCA_964481325.1 uncultured Saprospiraceae bacterium | reverse complement strand
CAAGAAACCCATGGTCATCTTATCGAAGCTTGTACCAAATATCTTAGTGATGATGTCCTTCTTCTTTTTAGCATTGATGATAGGGCTTTTGAGCATCAAGTACAGATCTCTATTTTGCACCGCCTTCTTGAGCGCACTCATATTTTCGAATACGGCATCGAGATTATTGCTTTCTTTTGAAAGGTCTAATAAGGACTTGGCGTATCTGGAAGCTATTCTTTTGACAGACATGTGCTTAATTTAATTTCAATTCGCTAACTAATGAGTTCACCAAGCTTTCTTGCTCTGAATTCTTACCCAAATCTTTACGCATCACCTTTTCAGCAATTTCTATAGCCATCATACCCGTCATGTTCTTCACTTCAGTCATAGCCGCTTTCTTTTGATTAGCGATTTCCAACTGTGCAGATTCCATAATCTTATTGGCTTCTAACTTGGCTGTATGCTTTGCGTCATTGATGATCTTATCTTTCGCTTCCTTTGCTTCTCTAAGTATCGCAGAACGCTCCTCTCTTGCTTGAGACAAAATCTTTTCGTTCTCAGATTTGAGATTAGCCATTTCTTCTTTAGCTTTTGCAGCTTGATCTAAAGCGTCTTGGATGTCGCTATTTCTTGTTTTCAAAGAATCTTTGATAGGTCCAAAAGCGAACTTCGCCATCATAAGCCAAAAAATAATGAAAGTGAATGCTGTCCAAGCAAACAAACCGAAGTCTGGTTTAATCGGCGAAAAATCTAATAAAAATATCATATCCATAATTAAGTCTTTTTAAAAAGTAGCGCTACAGCCAATCGCTGTAACACTACTAAGTGATTTTATCCCGCGAAGAAAGAAAGGATAATAGCGATTACCGCTGCTCCTTCAATCAATGCCGCAGTTAATATCATGTTTGCACGGATGTCACCTACTGCTTCAGGTTGACGTGCGATGGCTTCCATTGCTTTAGCACCGATGTTACCGATACCAATGCCTGCGCCTAATACTGCTAATCCAGCTCCAATAGCTGCTAACGTTCCAGTCATAGTATAAAAACTAAAATGGTTAAAAAATGTCTTTGAGCAAATGCTCTATATAATGAAGAACTCATTTGTTCTTCTTAGCAATCTAATTATTAATGAGCGTGATGCTCTTCGGTGGCAGCACCGATATAAGATGCTGTCAAAATGGTAAAAACAAAAGCTTGAATAAAGGCTACCAATAACTCAAGCGCCATCATAAACAATGTCAAAAGTACAGAAGCAATACTCGCCCCCCAACCTACTGGAGCGTTCGTTCCATTCTTACCAAAAATAAATATCAATCCTACAAAAATCACAACCACTATGTGACCCGCAGTCATATTTCCAAACAAACGCAGCATCAATGTAGCAGGCTTCAATATGAAGTTTCCTACTATCTCAACTGGTGTGATAATTATTTTAACCCATGCAGGTAATCCTGGCATCCAGAAAATATGTTTCCAATAATCTGCATTACCATTGAAAAAGACTACAATAGTAGCTATCAAGGCAAGAACCATCGTAAAAGCTAGATTTCCAGTAACATTTGAATTACCGAAAAATGGAATTTGACCAAATAAGTTTAAGCCTAAAATGAAGAAAAACAAACTCATTAGGAAAGGAGTAAATTTTTCCCAAGCATGACCAAGAAATGGTTTACACACTTCGTCTTGCATAAAAACGAATATTGGCTCAATCAAAGATTGAATACCACTTGGCGCTTGACCTTGTCTATTTTTATATGCTTTTGCTACTCTAAGTAAGACAAATGCTAGAATAAAAAACACTATAAACATAGAAGCTACATTCTTTGTAATAGAGAAATCATAGAATGAAGTAATCCCTCCACCAAATAGACCTGCATCAGCTGTACTTTTATTATCCGCTCTATATGCCTTATTATTATAGCAAACGTAAACTACATCGATTGGCTTTCCTGTTGTAGGATGTGGCTCTACTTTTATTCCTATGTCGCCGTGTTGTAATGCTACTTTATCTTTTGGGAAAAGTGGGTTTGGTACTCTTCTCAATGAGCCTTCGTATAGAAAATACCGATTGTATGCATAATGTGAATTCCCATGATAATCTGCATCAAATTTTCCTGATGAAAAGAAATGCCATCCTTCATTATCCTTTACTATACAAGGTAATGGAAAGTGCCAAGGTCCTATACTGTAGATATTTTGATCTGAAATGTGGTGAAAGGCTACTTTTCCAGCATTGAACACCCTCGGGTCTTCTCCTGCAATACCACAGGCATTTACATGAGCTCCGCCATGGGCGTGATCTCCATGTGCATGATCATGTCCACTATGGTCGTGTCCTTTGTGGTCATGGCCACTATGATCATGTCCTTTGTGGTTGTGTCCACTGTGATCATGCTTACTGTGGTCGTGCCCCTTGTGATTGTGCTGTGCAAAAGACAGGGTGAAAACAAAAAGAAAAACTGCCGTTAAAAAGGAAAATTTGCCCATTAAATTGCCTGATTGTCTATGCATAAAGCATTGGTTTCAAAATCGCCACAAATGTAGTCACTTTTTTACTTAAAAAGAAGCCCCAAACGCCCTATTTTTAGGTATTTCTACAAGCCACGGAAATCCATAAAAAAAGGGCATACCCAATCCTAAGATTGAATATGCCCTGTTATTTTTATTTGGCGTATGGTATAATTCAGCATATGAACTAATGGCTATCTCTTATTAGCATCGCTTTAATTTGTTACAGCCAAAATAGGACAAAGAAAGGTAAACCAATCTTCTACTTACTTCAAGCCTCCTATCGTATCCTTAATGCCAGTAACTTCAATATCGAGTCTTTGACCGCCGTAATTTATATAGTTCATTTTCGCAAAACCGTATTCTGGATTGAACCAATATGTCAATTCTGACTCCCCTAAAGGAAATTTTGAAACTGCCTTAATTTTCCATGAGTTTGGAAATTTCCCGTAAAGAGTAGTTATTTTTGATTTATCAAGAACCTCGAATGTTGAAATCACCTTCATATTAGCCCAATATCCAAAACCATCCTTGAGACTAATATTCTTATCCGTCCATATCTTACCGATACTGAGTGGAAGCTCTACTTGAGGAAATGGTGCAACTTGGGTAAAATTATATTGATTAGAACGAAATGGATGTGTCCATATTTTTTCCACGTTTTCAATGACGCCTGTCAGTTCCTGGCTTCGCCAATTAGGATTCACACTAGTTTTATTTAATTGATGTTGATTAATTATTTTTATTGAATCCTTATTAAAAAAATAATTGATAGCAATCTCATCTTGTTTCTCTGGTTGGTGCTCCCATCGCTTCCCAGTTGAGCTTACTGATATGGTTTCATTAGTAATTATATTACCGACATTGCTATAAAATTTAGCGTTGTAGCTTAATGTCCGACAGGGCTTGAATACGTCTCTCTTTTTTTCAATTCTCAAAATGGAGTCTATTTCAGGGGTCATTTCCCCTTTCACTGTTTCCCTATAATCAACTAGGGTCTTTCCACTTTGTGCATTATCCTTTTTACTTTTGGGTGTTTGTAGTGCTTCAAAATGATAAGCTGTATTATGATTGACATCTATTACGCTTATATTTCCTATCCCAAGTCCTTTCTTATACTTGTTTGCTAGTCAAGAATAAAAATATCCAAAGTCTGGTATGTGCTTTCCGCTTTTTGGTATATAACTTGGATCAAAGCCACTAATCTTTTTGGCGCTGCACAACTGATCTACTAAAAGACTATTGAATTAGTTAATTGTTCAAATTTCATGATATAAATTATTAAATGTAATGCCTACTCTATTTAAGTCTTACGACAGGGTC
>CAYZUW010000391.1:0-3819 GCA_964481325.1 uncultured Saprospiraceae bacterium | reverse complement strand
CTTATCTTCTATCAGCACATCTTACACAGCGCGTGCTTTCAGGCATGAACATCAATCGTGGAGCTGGAATGGGGCCTTTGCAGAGTTTACAGGTCCCAAATCCTGGATCATCTATTTTGGTCAAAGCGAGACGGAGTTGGTTGATTTTTTTTCGAGAGGAACGCAATGCTGCCTCCGCGACACTTTTGTTGTTGATGGCATCCATCCTAGACACTCTACCAATAGAGTTTTCAGGTGAAATAGGCTTGGTTGCATCTTCCAAATGTGCAATTTCTTTTTCTGCTAATGCAATCTTTTCGTTAATTTTAGCGATAAGTGCCTTTTTTTGGGTGGAATCCATCATCTATTTTACAATTTACTTTAACGATTCGCCTTAAGTTACGTTTTAATTACAATAGTTGTCTGCTATATCTGCTATAATTAAGTCTTCGCTAGTATGGGCATGAAGCAATTTCATTGGAATCATCTGGACCAAAAGGGTAAAATCCATAAGGTGGGGCTGCTGCATGGTGCTCGAACAGGGCATGTGCTCATACATGTCAATGGTAAGATAACGAGTATTGACTTTAAAGTAATGGAGACGAAACAGTACTCATTGTTTATAGATGAAGAGCTTATCGAACTGAATATCATACGGCACGATGACCACTTTGAGTATACGATGGAAATCAACGAAGAGGTCAAGACACCGCTCAACGCTGCTCGTAAAAAGGAGCGTAAAAAAATGAGTCAGCAGACTATGGTGTTTTTAGGCGCATTGGTCATAGCCATCGTGATAGCCACTGTGCTGTTGTTCCGCTCAGACTGGTACAATTCTAAGGACGATGTAGCCATGGCTGAATTGGAAAAAAGAGGCTTGTTTACAAAGGCTAAAATCTTCGCATTTGGAAATAACAAGTTTACCTATAATTATGTAGTCAACGAGCAAGTATATCGCATACATTCCGCCAACAAACAATATCCTATACGTGATGGGGATGAATATATGGTGAAGTACCTTCCAACCAATCCACAAATCAGTGAAATACACTTTGTAAAACCTACCAAAAATCAAATTGAGAAGGTGCAAAAAATGAGTATCGAGGCCTGCAAAATAGATAGAGAAAATACGCTCAGCTGTGGATGCCTAGTTGAGACCGTCTATGAGGTAGGTGGCTATATGGGCATGGTACAATACTTAAATAGGAAGACGCCAGAAAGCGAGAATCTACAATTCAATAGTAAAGGCTACGAAAAGCTTATAAATAGTGACTTATATATTGCTCATTTATCCTCTAAGTGCAATTAGTAATTAGTAACTTTACCCTTCATAAATAATAACACTATGGACTTGCTAGCACAGCATATTGAGAGTCTGATATTTGTGGCAGAGAAGCCTATCAGCGCTAAAGACATACAAACCAGCTTGAAGAATGCCATGGAGGCTGAATTTAAGATGCCTCAGATAAAAGAGTCCATAGAGGCTTTGCAGGCGAAGTATCAAGCAGCAGACTTCGCCATGGAGTTGGTAGAAATATCGAATGGGTTTCAGTTTTTGACGAAGCCTGCTTTTCACAATACGGTGGGTTCTTATTTGAAGTTGACTACCAAGAAAAGACTAAGCCGTGCTGCCATCGAGACTTTGAGCATCATCGCATATAAGCAACCTGTCTCAAAACCAGAGATGGAAAAGATACGTGGAGTCAGTGCCGACTACAGTCTGCAAAAGTTGTTAGAAAAAGAAATCGTAGAGATAGTCGGTCGTAGTGACGGTCCAGGAAAGCCACTTCTATACGGAACTAATGATCGATTTATGGACTATTTTGGCCTCAAGTCGATTGATGATTTACCTAAATTGAAGGACTTTGCCATGCCTGAAAATGTAATAGGAGAAGCAGCCCCCATCGAAGAAACCAGTCCTGTACAAGGGAACGCTGGAGAACCAGATACCGATGAAGAACGTTTTGAAATAGAAGCTGCTGATTTGGCAGCGACCATAGCAGACTTGGAAGCAAGCCAAGACCCTATTGGGACTGAAGAAGAGTAATACCATGCATAATGGTATAAATAGCAAATATCAATGGATAAACCATTAGTCAATCGAGTAGCCAATAGCGGCATCATCACTATCAATCTGGAAGAGTATTTTCCGTCAACCGAAGTAGTAGGCTTTGACCTGAAGGACTACCTATTTATGGAAATGATTCTCAAGGAGAAAGATTTTCGAGCAGCTTTGAAAGAACATGATTGGCAACAGTATGAGGGCAAAATAGTGACCTTGTTTTGTTCGGTGGACGCCATCATTCCTACTTGGGCATATATGCTTGTGAGTTCATACTGTAGTGGTATAGCAGTAGATTTGTTTCAAGGGACGAAAGAGGAATACTATACTTACTACTACAAGCAGTTGCTCAAGGAGATGGACTATAGCCCATACCAAGATAAGCGTATTGTGATTAAAGGATGTAGCAATCTTCCTGTCCCGACTTTAGCTTATATGGAGATTACAGAAAAGCTAAAGTCATTCGCTCTAAGTGTTATGTATGGTGAACCATGCTCTACTGTCCCTATCTTCAAGAGACCGAAGAAAGTATAATGCTGTTCTCTTGTTGAGGAAAGTCTCCCTAAATCGTAGCTAGTGCAATCCAAATTTGTTTTAAATTTTGCACCAATTAATGGTGTAAAAACGTAAATGAGGTAAATACTAAAGTAGTAACTTATTGGGTTACATACAGATAAGTCAAAAATTATATTCTTATGATTAAAAATATATCCATATTCGTTCTTGGCCTAGGGGCATTTTTCACCACTGCAGTGTTGTCATCATACAATAACCCTGATACAGAAAAAGTAGTCGAAGAAGAACCTAATAGCACTTCCCCAAATCTTCCGCAGGTGATAAAAGCGATTACTTTGGAGAATGACTTTTACTTTGCTGGAGAAAAAGTGCCCACCGAAATTTTCGATGTCAAAGAAAGGCTTGATCGCGAGTTGCTCGTCAATAGTTATTGGCATAGTGCTACGGTGCAGAATATAAAATTGTCTCATCGTTTTTTCCCCACTATAGAGCGCATCCTCGCTGAGCAAGGTGTACCTGATGATTTTAAGTATCTGGCGGTAGCGGAGAGTGGTTTGAGGAATGCTACTTCTAGAGCAGGTGCAAAAGGGTTTTGGCAGTTTCTAAAATCTACTGGCAAAGAATATGGATTAGAGATAAATGATGAAGTAGATGAGCGATACCATTTAGAAAAATCGACTAAAGCTGCTTGCAAATATCTTAAAAAGCAAAAGGCTAAATTGGGTTCTTGGACTTTAGCTGCTGCCGCCTATAATGCGGGAAGTCGTAGAATTTCGGAAAACTTATCCCAGCAGGGTATGAATTCCTACTATGACATCAATATCAATGAGGAGACGGGTCGTTATGTGTTTCGTATCCTTGCCCTTAAGTCCATCATGAGTGATCCGACTCGGTTTGGTTTTCAGATTGATGATTCTCAAAAGTATGCTCCATATACAGATATGGCCAATATCAGCTATAAGGAAGAGGGTGTGCTCGACATCAAAAATGTAGCGCTCAACAATGGTCTTTCTTATCGTCTCTTGAAGGTATACAATCCTTGGTTGTTAGATAGTAAGGTTACGATGTCTGGTAGAAAGGAGTATATTATTCAAGTGCCTAGAAGGTGAATGGTGAATAAACGCTAAGTATTTTTCTCTCTAGGTATTTTTGTTGTAAAACTTATCCGTTTCTCAAAAATTAATTGTTTTTTTTGGGTGTGCCACTGACCTCCACCGAAAAGGGTGTCGGTCACTGTCGCGCTATGCAGGGGTGCGCTTCCT
>CAYZUW010000390.1:2652-3834 GCA_964481325.1 uncultured Saprospiraceae bacterium | reverse complement strand
GCATCGTACAACCACTTTAGCGCAGAGTTGGTGCTCACACGGATACTATTCAAGCCTGCCTCGCACATTGCTTTCACAGCATGCGGCATCGAGCCGTTGGTATTGATATTGATACTTCCTTTGGAAGTGAATTTTCTAATTTGTCGAATAGCATCCGAGAGCGTTTCCCACATAAGTAGAGGTTCCCCCTCGCATCCTTGCCCAAAACTGATGATTGGAAATTCTGCCGACTCCAAGTGCGGTACACAGTACTCCACGATTTCTCCAGCCGTTGGTTTGAATTGCAACCTGTCATGCGAACTGATGATCTCTTCCTCCTCCGGCTGAAAAGAAATACAGCCGATACAGTTCGAGTTGCAAGCAGGTGAAGTAGGCACTGGGCACTCCCAACGACCCATAAAATAATTCCGAGCCGCAGGACATTCATAAGTGACCGCACAATTATGCGCCAAGTGTTCAACGATTCGGTTGTCTGGAAATTTCGCCATCATATCTACGACACCGACTTCCACCTTATCCGCATCAAAGCCCTCAAACTCTTGCCTAATATCTTGCTCGATACGCAAAGCCGGAACGTAAAACTGTCCGTCTTGCCAGCCTACCGCCGTGTAAGAAAACAGAGGTAGAGTAGGAGCGTTTTCATCATTTATATACGAAGCCATGTATAATCCTGAGTACGCAGGTGGGATGAATGCAGCCGTTCCCCATCCCTTTTCGCAAGGTCTTAATTCGCCCGTTTCTACATCGATTCCAATACCGCGACGACCTTCGAGCTCATAGACATTGCCTCCCTCTGGTAGCACTATCCAGTCCTCCGCTGGCACCGGGGTAGCGTATAAACCACTGCGCCCGACCGCATATAGCGATTCGTCCTCATATATATTTCCTTCCCCATCTGAGTATAGAAGAAAAGGTCTCATTTTTTCCATACACAAAAGTAAGACTTTTTAAGGGATGATGTGATTTAAAATGTATGTTTTGGGTATCCCCTGTTTTGTCATCGAAAAAGATGACAAAACAGCGCCGCGCTTTCCGCTTTACTCACCAGGGGCAAGACGGATTCAGCTAGGTGTGCATCACATCTTCGCTTGGTCGCTCAGCTATGCTCCACACCAGCTTCATTCAGTCTTGCCCCTAGTTCGTGCTCGCTACTATCGCTGATACTTTTAAAAAGGTATTAGG
>CAYZUW010000390.1:0-2552 GCA_964481325.1 uncultured Saprospiraceae bacterium | reverse complement strand
CTTGCCCCTAGTTCGTGCTCGCTACTATCGCTGATACTTTTAAAAAGGTATTAGGGATTAGGAATTAGGTGTTATGCCCCCTCATGATATAGGTTGATATACCCAATAACACTTTGAGCCTAATACTCGTTATTAGAGTATAATTCACATTCATGTTGTACACTGTCAAAGTTTGGATATTAATAATCTTAGGGAGCTTCTCTATCAATATCGCTGCACAGGTAGAAACAGATTCTATTGAAGTACAATTAGTCTTCGATGACCCATGCCAGGGACAGATTTTGCTATCTTGTTATCAATCTGATGTTGGATTTATGGATTATAAACAAGCCTTCTATTCTGATGTGCTTACTTGTCAAAATACACTTATGATTGAGGGGCTAGACAATACTTTACCACGAGCGGTGATGGCTTATGTGGACCTCAATAGAAATGAAAAATTAGACCTTAATTTTTTTGGTATACCTATCGAACCGTATGCCATTTCCAATGGTTTTCGAGGCAAATGGAGAGAACCCAAGTTTAAAGATGCTGCAGAGTCAAGCACTTCGAAGAAAATTGTACTTGAATTCAAGTATTGGAAAAATCGCTAAGGTATTCTAGGTTCTCTTCAGAAAGAATATATGGTAACTATTACCCCTATTGGCAAAATCTAAGTCGCATTATGACCCTATAATAAACTTATCATACCGAAAGGTGGTGAAATTGCAGAATATTAGCGTATATTTAGTTATTAAAAATCAAAAATAACTAACAATGGTATTTCTAATTGTGCTATTGATATTGCATTTCTTACTATCCTATGTTGTAAAAATCAATTCAGATAATTACCTAATTATATCCATAGCTAATACTATCCTGCTTCTTATAGGATATAAAGTAGCAGACGCCTTCTTTAGTGATTTTTCTTTTTACCATCCTTGGATGACCCTTGCAGTAGTGGTAGGACTTGCAACTTTTGCAGGTATGACCTTTATGAAGAATGTAAGGCAGCTGCAGAGTTAAGCAAAAAATTGGATGTTTGTTTTTTATGCTCTTTGTCGATTGTCAACGAATTAACAAATACACAAATTAACAATTCTACAAATTGTAACTGATAAATCTAGTGTAATCAAATTTGTATTTGCACATATTAGTCAGAATTGTGCTAACTCCCTTACACCAAATCCCTCTTCAACAATATCCACCTCGCTATAAAATATAACAACACCGCCCAAACCCCCATTATCAATGCATCATCTAATGCAAGCGTAGTCTGCGTTTCTTTAAAAGCATACTTAGTCCAAGGCATAGGAACGATATTCGAAATCGCCTTCATGGGTAAGATGTTGGCTAAAAATTCCAACTTATATTTATAGAAAAGTAAAACGCTAACGATGGGTTCAATTACAAAAATGTAAAAGACCAATAGCGAGATAGTGATTCCAGGTCTCTTGATTAACATAGATATTACAAGACAAAACAATTGGAAAACCACCAAGTGCATAAAATAAGCAGGGATAAACTCCAGGTGCAAACTTATATATTCCCAACCTTGAGTAGGGGAGTATAGCATTCCAAAAATCAATCCCACAAAAAATGTGACGATACTAATCACAAAAGATAAGACGATAATAAAGCTGAGCTTTGACCACATGAGTTCACTTCTGCTAAGGCCATCGATGACGTTCTGCTTTATAGTGCCATAAGTATATTCATTATTGATAGAGATAACCATGATGAACCCAAGAAGAATAGAAAAGTTCATATAGCTCCAAGTCAGATTCTGCCAGATATCTACAAAATCATAAAAAGGCATTTGATTAGCAGGTACACTCCAGCCCATCATATTTTCTCCGATAGAAGTAAGATAGTTGAGCAATACTCTGAATCCAATAGGTAATGCAAACAAGAAGAGTATAAACAAACCAGTCAATACCCAGAAATATTTAGTATTCCTAAGTTTGAAAAATTCTATGTCTAATAGTCTAAGCATTTTCTGATAAGATTTCCATAAACTGTTGTTCAAGACTTTTTTTGATCTCTGAAAGATGAGTCAAGTAGACTCCTTTTTCTGCACAGTATTTATTGAGGGCTGCCATGTCTGTCTCTAGGTCAAATTTCACTTCTAGTTTATCCTTTAACCAGCGCTCTGATATATAAGCGGGATGATTTTGCAAGATAATTTGCAAAGTATCCATATCTCTAGAAGCCAATTCTACTACAGCTTCTTTGTCAAAACCATCTTCCACTTTGCCTTGATATATTTTATCTCCTCTTTTTAGAATAGCAAACTCAGAACATACTTTTTGTACCTCATCCAGCAAGTGACTGGCTAGGATAATAGTCTTTCCAGATTGTGCGATATCTATGATGAGTTGTCTAATCTCCGAAATCCCTTTAGGGTCTAGGCCATTCGTAGGCTCATCAAGAATGAGTACTTCAGGGTCAGCTAGTAGTGCAGCTGCTATGGCTAACCTTTGCTTCATACCTAAAGAAAAGGTTTTAAACGGGTCATTCTTTCTTTCTATCAAGCCTACTAAAGTGAGCATCTCATCTATGCGATGGGCTGA
>CAYZUW010000389.1:0-3873 GCA_964481325.1 uncultured Saprospiraceae bacterium | reverse complement strand
TGATAATGTATTTCTTCAAAAAGGTACTAACATCAAAATAATGGCAAGTGTTCATGAAACCAAACAAGAATTCTAAATAAATCTTAACATTTGTGACTAGGTTATTTCGCATCTAACCCTTAGCGAAAAATATACCCTACTAAAATTTTTCTCTAAGCATGCGCCAGAAATAGGATAGCCTATTTATTTAAAAATTGCGAAATTGATTTTGTCTCACCTTACTCAACTGCAGCACTATCATAAATGCCCCATTTTCTGAAATATAATCAAACACTTTCTGATATCTAAGGAATTTTGCTATTTCCATTTAATCCAATATAATAATATAAATACGTACTAACATATAGCTTAATTTATTAAACACGAATGCTTTATCTTTATTAAATTTCGTATACAGTTTGGAACAGATTGAAAATAATATCAATTGATTGGAATCAGAATAAAAGAAATTTCACTTTTCCTTTTTTTTGTGACAGGGTAGGTATTTATTTAATTTGCTAGAAAAAGCCTCAATATTAATTAGCTTTTTTGAGCTCTGAAATTAATGAAAATGAAATTATCTACTATTAACCTTGGCGCGTATATTGTCCTATTTGTTTTTAACTATTTATCCGTCAAGGTCCCTTTTTTTGGCCGCTCTGCTGGTGACGTGTCAGATATTTACCCAAATCTATTGACCCCTCCAGATTTCTTCTTTAGAATATGGATGTTGATTTATATACTACTTGGCGTGTTTTCAATAGGATCCTATATACAAGAAAAAAAGAACCACGGGAAGCAGGCAAAGGAAGTTGAAGCTATAGGCTATTTATTTCTAGTGACTTCTATTTTAAGTATTGGATGGTTAGTCACTTGGCAACTTTTATACATTCCCATCGCTTTCTTCATTGTTTTTGTGATGTGGCTGGTACTTATGCGGCTCTATTATAAGTTGTCTTTGGTGAAAAATGCAAAATGGATTTACACCGCTCCCATGAGTATTTATTTTGGGTGGATTTGCATTACTACACTCGCCAGTATGAATGTGTTTTTATTTCACATTAATTTTTCATTTTTCGGAATGGACGACGAGACCTGGACGAGTTTCTTGATAGGATATGGAATCTGCGGTACGCTTTGGATGCTTTATCTCCACAAAGACATCATTTATACCTTGACTATTGCTTGGGCATTTTGTGGTATGTTTACAAAAAGCTGTTCACTGGTACCAGACTCTTTGAATAAAGTGGCGATGACGAGTGTGATCGGCATGGCAATCTTTGCTATTATCATCATCGCCATTAGTGTCAAGAGATTTCGCCAGCCACAGTTAAGAACGTAGTTAAGTTTTAGATTTTTTATTTTCCTAATGGCATCAGAAAACGAAACTCTGAAGGCTAAACAATGTGCTTTATTTTTTTTAGTACAAACTACTTACACGCCTATCCTTATCTCTTTGGTATCACAAAAAAACTATTTTCAAGTGGGCGTCATCGTTCAGTAAGCTGTCTACTTACTCGTACAAAATCATTTCCCACATTCTATAAACTATCACTACAATTACAGTATGTGAATAAATAAAAATATAGTCTTCGCACACCATTTTTGAGTGGCATAAACATCTTGTAGGAAAATATAAAGATGAAAAAAAGAAGAAGACTAAGCAACGCCGTCAATGCGGGTTCGATGGCAGACATCGCATTTTTATTACTCATATTTTTCTTAGTAACCACCACTATAGAAATTGACAAAGGAATAAGTGTCAAGCTTCCACCCATAGTAGATGCGCCTCCTATGACACCGCCTGGCAAGAACGTTCTGAGCATCAAATTAAATGCGGAAAATGAATTACTTGTAGAAGGCGAGCGAGCAGAATTGGTAGACTTGAAAGGACGCGCCATAGAATTTATAAGCAATCCCGCACAATTGAATTCGCTCCCAACTAGACCAAAAAATGCTATCATCTCTTTGCAACATGACAGGTCTACCAGGTATACCTATTACATTGCCGCTTACAATGAATTGAAAGCTGCCTATAATCACCTATGGGAAGAACAAGCGCAACTCTTGTATAACATGCCTTTTAAACAACTGGATATAAACCAAGTAAAACAAGTGCGCAAAATAGTTCCCTTCGTCATCTCGGAAGCCGAGCCCGTTGACTTTGGGAAATCGTAGAAATATTATTTTTTACTTGTCATCTAAGAGCAGCTTTGAAAGCTTCCAAAGAAAAATTTTGAGAAAAAGGTAGAAGCGTAGTTTGAAGGTGTTGGTTATTTTTTTAGGGCTATTTATTTCTATTTGGAAAGAAATAATACTAGAGCCCATCAATCTCCCACAGTTGATTGGCGATACCTTTTAACCCCTATAACCAAACTCACTCCTAACAATATGCACATCGCGATTAGAGCCATTATAGCTACTTTATTCATGATGTCTGGAAAGAGTGCCCTGCTTTTGAGGTACATCCCAAGAAATGCCCAACAAATCACAAAGGTATAGGTAATGTCTTTGTGGAGATACAACATCCAGAGTGTACCTAGAATCCCATAGCCTATAAACATAGCCGCACAAGTCTCATCCCCCAGACCAAAATAAGGGACACCAAGGTGTATCATGGTCAGATTTAAGCAAGATAATGTAGAGATACACACCCATCCAAAATAAAGGCTCATCGAGAATGTGTATATCCAATGCGCATTTTCTACTAAGGATACCTTGTAATACAATCGCATCAACACCAACCATAGTGCAAAAACGATGAGAAAAGAAACTGGAATGTATAAGAGCTGCCAAGTAATCAACCAAGCAATATTTAGTATAGACGAAATTAAAAACAAGTAACCAATGTACTCTACTTCTTTGGACTGCTTACCATTATTCTTTTTTTCTTGCCGATAAGCACCAATAGTAAAAATACCAAGCTCAATATAAACGAGCATCCAAATCCTAAAGAAAAAATCAGGGGGAGTAAATAGCGTAGGAAACATATCAGACACATCCACAGGTGATCGTCCAAATAAAGGAAGCTTAACAGACAGATAACAATAAATCACTAACACTACATAAGCAACTAAATTAATAGTTGATAATCTCATATGCCTCTTCTAAGTTTTGGTTATAACTAATCTGTGTTATCGTAACAGTTCTATAAAAAAAAGCAACATTTACAAACAAGAAAATACATTAATTAATCACGTCTAAAATTTCCATTTTTAACGAATTTACTTAATTAACATATACATACCGCGTGCGAATCTAAACGTCAGAAATAATTATTATTTAAAGTGCTAATAGTCAACTATATACAAGTAGAGCTTATTGGGTGAAATGAATTCGATTAGAATGAATTTCTTAGATATCAGCAATAGTTGGATTGCATTTCAGAATTTAGATTGAAGGTTGATGAATAAGGCTACTCTGAAAACTAGTGGATTACAAAAATTGGACTGATTGAAAATGATTGCCCAGAATTTCACTTTGCAAAGGGAAGAATTAATGACACGCAGCTGGCAAATTAATTAAACTTACCTATGGGCAAAGACATTAAAATCTAAAATCTTTAGTTTAAGATTTTAAAACTTTGAATTATCATACGGCGAAGGGATAGAAGTGAGATGAAGTAGTCCCCTGCGGCAATGAAGGAATGGTTGGTGAAGGATGAGCGAATGAGCGAATACTAGCCAGACATATCCTGAATGCTGCAGAGGACTGCGGAATACAAACGGAAAGCCCGCCCAGCTCGATTTTTCTTCGAGCTGGGGCCCCAAAAAAATATCTTAAGAGACTAAGCCTCTACTGTAGTTTCGATTTCTACTTTTCCTAATAAAGTACGGTGGACAGGGCAGCGCGAAGCTATTTCTTTGAGCCTATCTTTTTGCTCCTCCGTTAAGT
>CAYZUW010000388.1:0-3883 GCA_964481325.1 uncultured Saprospiraceae bacterium | reverse complement strand
CGATTCTACAGAGATATAACGAACTGCAGGACATCATCGCCATCCTCGGTATGGAAGAGCTCTCTGAAGAAGATAAGCAAGCGGTATTTAGAGCGCGTAAAGTGCAGCGTTTCTTGTCTCAACCGTTCCACGTAGCGGAGCAGTTTACAGGTATCCCAGGAGTATTGGTACCCATCGAAGAAACGATCAGAGGATTCAACATGATTCTAGACGGTGAGGTGGATGAGTATCCAGAAGCAGCCTTCAACCTGCAAGGAACTATTGACGACGTGATCCAGAAAGGAAAACAAATGTTGGCTGAGGCGGAAGCTTAAGTTTTAAATGGTTTAAATGTTTATTCGATTTTTTACACTTTGACAAACAATTCAACGAATTAACAAATAACCAAATCAACAAATAATATAGAAATGAATATTACAGTACTTAGTCCAGATAAAGAATTGTTTAACGGTGAGATTTCTGCTGTCAAGGTACCTGGCATCAATGGTCAGTTTGAGATTTTGAATAACCACGCAGCCATCGTTTCTTCTCTTGGAGAGGGCGGTGTGAAGATCACCAAATCTAGTGGCGAACAGATGACCTTCAATATTGAAAAAGGTTTTGTGGAAGTATTGCACAATGAGGTGTCATTGTTGGTGCAAGGGATATCAGGATTGGAATAGAAAGAAAAGAAGACGTTAGAAATTAGCTTTTAGACGTTAGATAAAAATATTTTAACCTCAGTGGATTTTCTGCTGGGGTTATTTTTTGGGGATTATAATTCTTTGGGGCCATCCCGCCTGAAAAACGGCGTGACCGGGCTCCTTCAGGGTGCGCTTCGCTACCGTCCCGATTAAAAAAAAATCGGGACCAGCCCGAAGGTGGGCTGCCTTCCATATCTCTTGTCCGAAACAAACATGCCGCCCTGAATGGGGCTACAAGCGTATCGCCGCTATGAGGCTAAAATTAATTTGACTTATTGTAGGATCTCCAATGTAGTCGTATGTTTGCAGTCTCGTTAGAGGCTTCCGCCTGAGATGCCTCGCCCATTGGGTTAATTCGTGTTGCTTATTTCATAGTTTATGAGCCCTAACCGAAATCAAAGATAGAATTAGAAATCTGCGCTTTTATAGCTCAAATTGAAATTTTGTAAATCTATTCTTTCTCCTACATTTTCTTCAAATCCATCTTCATTTAGTGGGTTTTCCAATTGATAGTATTGCGATAACAGATATAAAGGTTGTTCCAGAGTATTGCCAACTGAATTAGTGGAAAGAAATTCTGTAGGCAATCGAGGTAGATCGTAAGCAATTGTATCTTGAGATTTTTGGTACACATGCCAAAATGATCTTAGGCTATTACCTATAACGTCAAATGCATAGGTCATTTTGACCATGTCAAAAGCTTCATCATTTTGAACATTATACTCTCTTGAGTTAAACAGGAGGTAGCTTGGATTTATCTCTTTAAAAGAGATGTTTTCAGGTATATCAATAAGTCCTCTTTCATTGTAGTCGAAACCCTCTTTAATGTTGTTCGACATAATTTTCAAATCAATAGTGGTAAAGTCTAAGTTTGATGGAATGAAAATTTCAACTTGATCCCCTTCCTGTAAATTTGTACTGCTATCGAAACCTCTATTGTGCATATCAAGAATGACAGGAAACCCATCTGTTTGATTTGCTAGAGCACATATTTTCCAAGCTGTAGATGTTTGATTCAAGTCGATAACATGTCGATCTGCAACAACGAAATCATCTATATGAGCTCTAACCAAATAATCTGTATTACCTTGAGGAATCCAATTTTCTTCTCTTATTACAAAGGACTTATATTGATTATCTTTCTCGTCATAGACTGAAAAAGAATAATTGCCTAGGTAGCCAATACCTCTAATTATCGTTTTGTCCTCTTCAATAAAAACCCCTGATAAAGGGTTGGTGACGATGTGTCCTTCTAATCCAGTTATTTCAAAAATTTGATTTCCGAAAGGCCCAGTTCTATCTTTTACTGAATCAAATAAACTACGTTCAAATTCTATTGAAAAGCCTTGTGAGACATTTCTGTATGTATAAATTTCTAGGAAATTACTCCGACCATAAGTTACGTCGATGGTGTCCTCAGGATCTGCATCAAATTGAATACTTGTTAATTGAGATGTAACAGAAGTTGAATTATATAGCTCTTCCTTATTTTGGTTTGTTACTATTATAAACTCGCTTAAACCCAAAATGACATCGAATGAATAATTTGTTAGCCCTTCACTGTCATCATCGTTTTTACACGATAAGATGATTAGACTGGTACATGCTATTATGAAAACGTTTATTAAAACCTTTTTTATCATGGTCAGATTATTAATTTTTACCAAAGTTACCAATTCTAAACATAATCCATAACGCTACCTGCGTTTATCCACTTGGGGTACAGCCTAACAACCTCGTCCAATGGGTTAAACAGCCCCCTTCAGGGTGCGCTTCCGTCCTGCGGACCAGCCCGAAGGTGGGCTGCCTTCTATATCTCTTGTCCGGAGGGGTATATGCCTCAGGTAGAGTCACAGTTCCCTCGCAAAATATGTCCGGTGGGCATATTTAGCTTCGCAACATTCGGTCATCATGTCCATAAAAGAGAATCAGGATAAAAATCTCCATTCCAAAGTAAGTTTGCATTGATTTTTGTAAATTTAGTTTAAGCATGAACCGTTGAAGTTAAAAAAAACTAGATCTATGAATTTTCAGAGCATTAAAAATTCTCAGGGAGTAATCAAACAACTATATGAAATAGGTATCATACTGCTTGTTTCATTTTTAGGATTGGCTGTATGGCACATCATCCCAACAACTTTGAATGATGAGTTTTTTAATATTGATTATAAACTGTTGAGTCCTTTTTTAAGAGGGGAGTATAGCATAGTGGTTTTAAGTTTTCTAGAAGTAGTAAAATATTTAATTCTTTCTTGCTTACTTACAATTTCGATTTTCATTTCTTTTTGGAGTAAGAAGACTTTTGAACCTAAGCTAAGCTATCCACTAGCGTTTTCTATTTTCACAGTTGTTATTTTTATTACTTGCTACTTTCTAGATCAAAATGCGAAAGCGACCTATATGGTCAATTGGCTTGGAGATGATTATCCTTATGGATTGCGGTTTGCTTACTTTTTTATGCTCTACCCCATAGCAATGTGGTTAGTAGTTTTTTTTACACTTAGAAAAATCCGAATACTTAATATTCCGCTTCTCTTTTTTGTGGGCTTTGGGGCGACATATATTCCATATATGCCCTATGGTTTTGATATTCTCAGTGAATCTAAATTACGAAGTGTAATCTCTGGAGGCTATTTTGTTTTCTTTATTACGCTTTTTCTGGGCTTGTGTTTTTGGATAATCAATTTCTATTTAGATAAGGGTGAGAAACAAGGTGAGTTGTAAGCAAGTAAATAGCTTCTGGATTTCTGCTGGGGTTATTTTTTTGATAACTATTTCAAAAACCCATTAATCTTCTGCACACTATCCTTGGCATCCCCATACAGCATGTCTGTATTGTCTTTAAAGAAAAGCGGATTCTGCACACCTGCATATCCTGTAGCCATGGAACGCTTCATGACGATGACATTGGTAGCATTCCATACTTCAATTACGGGCATACCATATATTGGAGAACCAGGATCATCTTGCGCACCAGGATTCACGATGTCATTCGCACCAACTACTAGCACAATATCTGTATCCCCTAAGTCATCGTTGATTTCTTCCATTTCAAAAACAATATCATAAGGCACATTTGCTTCGGCTAACAATACATTCATATGGCCAGGCAATCTACCCGCTACAGGATGAATACCGAAGCGTACTTCTTTGCCTTGCTTCTTTAAGAATTCTACCATTTCAAATATTGGGAATTGTGC
>CAYZUW010000387.1:0-3884 GCA_964481325.1 uncultured Saprospiraceae bacterium | reverse complement strand
AATAGTTGTAATATTCTGGTTGTCAGTGATTTAAAATTTAATTACCGAACCATTACAAATAAAAAAACGAAAATGTCAAATAATATAGTCCCTGTAGTAGATTTAGCAAAGTTTACCAATGGAACGCAGGAAGAAAAGTCAGATTTTATCAAAAATCTTGGGAAAGCGTTTCATGAAATTGGATTTGTCGCTGTAAAAAATCATGGAATCCCACAAGAGCTTATCGATGGGTTTTACCGGAGCGCCAAGTCATTTTTTGGCTTGGACGTAACGACAAAACGGAGCTATGAAGTACCAGGATTAGCGGGTCAGAGAGGATACACCTCTTTTGGTAAAGAACACGCAAAGCAATCCGACGTAGCTGACTTGAAAGAATTTTTTCAAATAGGCCAAACCGTTCGAGATGATGACCCGATCAAATCCCAATACCCAGACAATGTCCAAGTGAGTGAGCTCCCAGAATTTAGTAAAATGGGAGTAGACCTTTACGCTAGCTTTGAAAAATCTGGTGCCCATCTTCTGAAGGCCATAGCTATTTATTTAGATTTAGGAGAAGATTATTTTGATCAGAAAATTCATAATGGCAATAGTATTCTTAGAGCCATCTACTACCCTCCTATAAAGGAAGAACCCGCTTCTGCTATCCGTGCGGAACAGCATGAAGACATCAACTTGATCACCCTATTAGTGGGTGCCTCTGCTGGTGGACTCCAATTGTTGACTATGGAAAACGAATGGGTTGCAGTGACTCCTGAAGCAAATGAAATAGTAATCAACGTAGGAGATATGCTGCAGCGATTGACCAATAACTACATGAAGTCAACAACGCATAGAGTAGTCAATCCGCCAAGAGAAGAATGGCACTTACCGAGGTTGTCTATACCCTTTTTCTTACATCCACGTTCTACTATGGACTTGACCTGTCTAGACAAATGTGTCAACTCAGAAGCTCCATTGGCTTATGAACCTATCACAGCAGGAGAATATCTAGATGAACGCTTGAGAGAAATAGGACTTAAAAAGTAAGCCTATTCAGTTAAAATTGCCCCCTATATTGTAAAAACAGGGTCAAATAGCTCTCAGAATGGCAAGTAAGCCCACTTTTGTAAGCGAGTATGGGTAGATTTAATTACTTTTGTAGAAAGAAAATTGATATGCAAGCTTTATTATTATTTGGAATACCTGGAGGAATGGAGTTGGTATTTATTGTGTTCGTAGTACTGTTGTTATTCGGAGGTAGAAAGATTCCTGAGCTTATGAGAGGCCTTGGGAAGGGTATCAAAGAATTCAATAATGCAAGAGCTACTATAGAGACAGAGATCAAAGAAGGCATGAAAGAAGCAGATAAGAAAGTCGATGATGCTTAGGATATTAGTCAGACTTATAAAGATAAAATGAAAAAAGGCAACGCGAACGCGTTGCCTTTTTTCATTTCACAATGTGCTTTTCAAATGAGTCTACATCCCAGTCTATCACCAAACCACCCGCTAGTCGTTTAGCAATTTCCTTTCCATACAGCACTTCGCACAGATAGAGTGAAGCTTCAAAAGACTTGGCGCCCCCTGCTGAGGTGATATACTTTCCATCGTGTACAAAAAGCACTTTATCTTTTACCTCTAGTTGTGGAAACAACTTTTTATACGCTGCTATATCCGAAGGAAAAGTGGTAGAAACCACCTCGTCTAATAAGCCCGCCTTAGCCAAGACAAAGGCACCATCACAATGTGAAGTAACGTAATCTGCATCATGCGCTATTCGCCTGACCCAATCTATCATAACCTTATCTTCTAGATCGGTATCCAAGTGATGTTCTGCACTCGGTACTACGAGGATGTCTATTTTGGGTAAGTCTTTTTTAGTATAGTCAAAATCAGGAAGCAGATAAAGCCCCTCAAAAGTCCTAATGGGCTGCAGCGTATTGGCGACCGTAAAAGTATTCATCGCCTTGATACCTTCTCTGTATATCGTATGTTGAAAGATGTCAAAGGGTGCAGTAAGCTCTGTATTATACACCCCGTCCATAATCAGAAATGCTACGTTATATCTATTCGTTTCTAGGATTGGCTTCTCTTTGACGAAAGACTGGGTCGACGTACAACTAAAAAGAAATGAAAACATTGCAAAAATTAAAAAGGGCCAATTTTTATACATAGCATTGATTTTCAAGCAATTTATAGAATAATTTTTATGAATTGGCAATGTCCTACCCAATTCTATGGACCCGTTTATTTAAAAATTTGAAAACAAAGCTATTTGTACGTATTGTATTAGTATTTTTAAGGCTTCATATGGACAAAAAGAGCAACAATCTAAAACTTATACTTGGTCTCAAAGTAAAGCACCTTAGGACGAAGAAAGGCTATTCCTTTTCGGAACTATCCAAGATTACAGGGCTCTCAGGTTCCTATCTCAATGAAATAGAAAAAGGAAAAAAGTATCCCAAAGAAGATAAGCTAAAGCCCCTATCTGTAGGTTTAGGGGTGAGTTTCGAAGAGTTGACTTCAACGGAATTGACAGGCAGCATGGCGCCATTGGCGGCCTTGCTCAAGTCAAATTTTCTCAACGAACTTCCACTTGATTTATTCGGTATCGAGCTCAACAAGGTCGTGGAGATTATATCCAATTCTCCACAGAAAGTCGGCGCATTTATTTCTGCATTGGTAGAGCTATCTCGTTCTTACCAGATGCAGGAAACCAATTTTTATTTTTTGGCTTTGCGGGCGTATCAGGAAATGAATCTCAATTATTTTCCAGACTTGGAGTCTGCAGCCCAATCTTTTATCACAGAATTCAAACTACCCATCGGTTCGCCGATTAGCTTCGAGTTCTTGTCCCACATCCTACAGAAGAAATTCAATTTTAGAATTGATACCACTACACTGCGTGACAAAACAGAACTCAAAGAAGTGCGCAGCATTGTTAACACAAATAAAAAAACCATTTATCTCAATCCTAGACTCAATGAGAAGCAGAAGACCTATCAACTGGGTAAAGAGTTAGGATTTTTGTACCTCAATCTGACTAAGCGTCAGTATAGCTCTACCATGCTAAAGGTAAACTCCTTTGAGCAGGTTCTTAACAACTTCAAAGCGACCTATTTTTCAGTTTGTATTTTGATCAACAAGCAAACGCTATTGAAAGATCTGACCCAGTGGTTCAAACAAAAAAACTTGAATCCCGTCTTCTTACTCAACCTATCGAAAAAATATAGCGCGTCTTCTTCTGTATTGTTCCAAAGGTTCAATGTCTTGCCGCACTACTTTGGAATCGAAAAAATATTTTTCCTGCAGACGAAGCATCACTTACATAACAACTCTTTTGAACTGGAAAAAGAATTGCATTTAAGCAAAAAGCATGTCCCTCATTCTAATCTTATCAGAGAGCATTACTGTAGGCGGTGGCTTGCCCTATCCAGCCTGCAGAAGCTGCAGCAAAACCCCAATCTACCAGAAATATATCAACTGCAAAGATCAAAATACATTGGTACAGACGACGAATATCTAGTATTGACCAATGCCCGTAAATTTTATCCCCTGCCGGAAAGTAATCTCAGTGTATCTATTGGGATGCTGCTTGATGACAAGGCGCGTGATACCATACAGTTTCTCGATGACCCCAATATCATTCGTAAAAGTGTCAACATCACTTGCGAGCGATGCCATCTCAAAGATTGTAAGGAAAGAGCAAAACCACCGTTAATTATCGAAAAGTTTGCGCAAAGGCAAAAGTTGGAAATGAGTATCAACGAACTATTGTAGGTCTTACGTTTTCGAGTGTCCCAAGCATTCAATTCTCTTTAAAAAATTCCATACTTGGATATTTCGGGTCCATCACGACCCATACTTCGGCGGGGCCTACGTATGGGCGTGACCGCGCTATTCGTT
>CAYZUW010000386.1:0-3886 GCA_964481325.1 uncultured Saprospiraceae bacterium | reverse complement strand
CTATACTGCTGGTAGGCATCTATTCTAAGGTGCATAATCCAACTAATAATTACTTTTTGATTCCTTTTTTCGCTATTTACCTTATATACACTATTTTTGAAGTTCACTTAATGACAAGATTAGGAAAGAATGGGTAGACAAAGAAGAATGAAAGTAAAAGTGGATGACCACAAAGCAATAGAAGTCAATCTAGAGGAGCCATTGGATCTTCGTAGAAGAGTAGATGGCACTTATAGCCTTATCCATAATGCTAAAAATTACCATGTAACGCTGGAGCATGTAGATTTAGAAAAGAAGGAAGTAGTTATATTGCTGGACGGGCAAAAGCATACTTGTCAAGTTTCTACAGAATTGGACATGTTGATTAGTGATATGGGGCTACTATCAGCTACGAGTGCTAAAGTCAAGGAAATCAAAGCTCCTATGCCAGGTAAAGTGATCGAAGTACTGGTCAAAGAATCCCAAGAAGTGAAAAAAGGCGAGAGCTTATTGATTTTAGAGGCTATGAAAATGGAAAACGTAATCAAAGCGCCCCATGATCTAAATGTCAAAAGTGTCAAAGTAAAACTAGGGCAAGCCGTTGAAAAAGGTGCGGTCTTATTAAAGCTTTAAATTACTGACAACCATAATGTTATAATTATTAGCATAAGTTTTATAGTCTCATAACAACCTGGTGTATACTGATAGATGATTTATAATTTTCGAAAAATTGCCGATCCATTATTTTATATATCTATAGCCTATCTCAAAGCATATCTTTTCTTCGTACATTTGCATATCATGAAACACATATAGCCCAATGGAAGTCAAAATATTTTCTGGAGAAAACTCAGAATACCTAGCAAGTAAGATTGCCGATTACTATGGACACACACTTGGAGATAAATCGCTCTTTAGGTTCAGTGACGGCGAAATGCAACCCGTAATTAATGAATCTGTTCGAGGCTCTTATGTGTTTTTTGTTCAATCTACTTTTGCTCCTTCCGAAAATTTAATGGAATTGCTATTGATGATAGATGCCGTAAAGCGCGCTTCTGCTGGATATATCACTGCGGTAATCCCATTTTATGGCTATGCTCGGCAGGATAGAAAAGATAAACCAAGAGTACCTATCTCAGCAAAACTAATAGCCAACTTAATAGAAGCAGCAGGCGCCCACAGGATCATGACTATGGATTTTCACGCGGATCAAATTCAAGGATTTTTCGATATTCCCGTAGATCACCTTAAAAGTGAAGCGATATTCATCCCTTACCTAGAAAATCAAGGTTTAGAGAACGTAATTTTTGCTTCGCCTGATGTAGGAGGGGTAAAACGGGCTAGAAATTATGCGAAGTACTTCCGTACAGAACTAGTTATTTGTGATAAACATCGTGAAAAAGCCAACCACGTAGCAGAAATGACGCTAATAGGGGAGGTTAAAGATGCCAATGTGATTCTGGTCGATGATTTAGTAGATACCGCTGGAACCTTATGCAAAGCTGCAGAAATTCTAATGAAGGAAGGCGCTAAGAGTGTAAGAGCTATCTGTACACATCCAGTCCTTTCTGGCAATGCTTACGAGAATATTGAAAAGTCTGATTTACAGGAGCTTATTGTTTGTGATACCATTCCCTTGAAGGAAAAAAGCACCAAAATCAAGGTTCTTTCTACGGCAAAGCTGTTCGCTAAGGCTATCCGTAATACACACGAACATAGATCTATTTCTGCTCTGTTTGTAAACGGTTAATATTCAGGCTGTTAAGTTCCTTAAAATGCTTTGAATACCTAAAGCAATTTAATTCCTATGCAAAGTGCATAAAAAGCAAAAAAAACCTATCTTTGCATTCCTTTTATAGAAATGGACAATTCTAAATAGTTTTATCATGAAAACACATAGCATCAACGGCGAATTAAGATCTGCTACTGGAAAAAAATCTTCAGCAGCACTTAGAAAAGAAAATATCGTTCCTGCTGTCATATATGGTGGTGGAAGTAATATTCACTTTCACGCTCATAAAAGAGAATTTAAGGATTTAGTGTATAGCGCTGATTTCAAAGTAGTAGAAATTACTGCAGGTGGAACGACGACTAAATGCATTCTTAAGGATATACAAATGCATCCTGTCTCGGATGAATTGGTACATCTTGATTTTCAAGAGATGGTTCCTAACAAGAAGATGATTCTTGAATTACCTATTCGCTTCAAAGGAGAATCTCCAGGTGTAAAAACAGGTGGTAAGATTCAACAATTGATTCGTAGAATAAAGGTCAAAGTAGATCCAGAAAATTTAGTGGAAGAAATTTTTGTTGACATCAGTACTTTAGAGTTAGGGATGTCTGCAAGAGTAAGAGAATTGGAAATCAATGATGGAATCGAAATAATGCTTCCAGGTGCTACACCAGTAGCCATTGTTGAAACACCAAGAGCTCTTAAGAGTGCAGATGCTGGAGATGCAGATGCTGCTGAAGGTGCAGAGCCAGCTGCTGAAGGCGCTGAAGGTGCTGCTACAGAACCAGCTGCAGATGCTGCTAAGTAAAATATACTAGTGATATACTATAGCAAAATATAGTATAAGCGCTTAACAAAATAAATGTAGGGCAGTCCCATTAATTTGGTGCTGCCCTTTTTTTCCATCCAATGTCTAGTATTATGCTCAAAATTGCCGCTGTACAATTCGATATTACTTGGGAAGATGCGGAAGCCAATAGAACGTATTTGGAACCCCGTATCAAGCAACATGCGGACGCAGATCTTATTATTCTGCCAGAGATGTTTAACGCTGGTTTTACCATTAATGTGAACCTTGTGGCAGAAGAGAATGAAGGGCCAACAGTACAGTGGATGCAACATTTAGCCAAAGAGTTAGACTGTGCTATTTGTGGGAGCATACCTACAAAATTGACAGATAAATATGTCAATCGATTTTATTGGGTAGAAACGAATAGAATACTGCACTATGATAAAAAACACCTCTTTGGCTATGGTAAAGAAAGTGAGGTCTATAGTGCAGGGGATACTCAAATTTTGATAGAATTTAAAGACTGGAAAATTAAGCCACTGATTTGCTATGATTTACGATTTCCAGTGTGGAGTAGAAATACAGAGGGCTATGATTTACTTTTGTATGTAGCCAATTGGCCAGACACCAGAGCATCCGCGTGGAGGCAACTGCTTCGCGCTAGAGCTATTGAAAATTTGTGCTTCGTTTGTGGAGTCAATCGAATTGGTAAAGATGGAGTGGGCCTGAATTACATCGGCGATTCGGCTATTATTGATTATATGGGCGAAGATATTGCATGTCTGACTGATGCAGAAGAAGTAATAACTAGTGTGCTAGAAAAAAAGAAAATGGATAGTTTTAGAAAGCAGTTCAATTTTTTAAATGATAGAGATGTATTTACGCTAGATTAGCGTTAAAATTTTTATCTTATCCTGAATTTAAAAATAAAGAAATTTACAAATGATAAATATAATCTTATTTGGCCCTCCTGGTTCTGGTAAAGGAACACAAGCAGAAAAACTTGTCAAGAAGTATAATCTACTCCATATCTCTACTGGAGATCTTTTTAGATACAATCTAAAAAATGATACTAAACTTGGAAAGGAGGCTAAGAAGTATATTGATAAAGGGGAGTTAGTCCCAGATAGGGTCACTATAAAAATGCTGAAGGAAAAGGTAGAAGAGAACCCAAAAGTCAAAGGATATATTTTTGATGGTTTTCCTCGTACCATTCCTCAGTCTAGAGCTTTGGATAGATTGCTCAAGAGTAGAGGAGGTGTTTCGAAGCTTTTAATGCTAGACGTTCCAGATAACGAATTGGTAAAACGTTTGCTTCAAAGAGGTAAAACTTCTGGATGAACAGACGATACGACTAAGAAATGTATTTCGAACCGATTAAGCAT
>CAYZUW010000385.1:0-3891 GCA_964481325.1 uncultured Saprospiraceae bacterium | reverse complement strand
TATGATTTGGGGCCATCCTAGTGATTCGCGAAAAAGCGAATCACTAGGTCGCTATGTTGCATAGCTCGCAAGTCTGCTCGGCCCTGCATCAGACAGCCGAAAAAAGCTGTCTGATTGGGTCTTCCTCCACCTATGCACATCCACAATAAAGTGTGGATGTGCATAGGCGTCGTCACTATTACACAGCGCTTGTCCAAATTTTTAGAAATTCTATCTAGTTTTTGAAATTTGATAAAGACCTTGTATGCGTAAATTGGTAATATTGCCACATGGAAGAAAGCTTTATTTCTATTCAGGCAAAAGTATCACAGGCCTTAATACAAAAGACAATAGAGACACAATTAAAAACGATACTTGGGAGCGACGGCTTGTCTATCGATTTGCCGCAAGGTAATTTATTGATTGAGAATGTAGACAATTTTCAGTATCAGGTAAGTAATAATGACATCACAGTCGCAGCTGATATAGAAATAGAATACAATAGTGAAGAAAAAATCAACGTCCTTGGGCAAGCTACTATACATCTAGTAGTTCATGTAGCGTATGAAATCAGACCAGATTTCACCCTTAGGACCCAAACCAAATTACAAGAGCACACTTGGATAGAGAAGCCAAGTCTTAGGATTGGCAAATTAAAGATACCTTCTAAAGGAGCACTAGATTTGTTGATTAAAGGATTTGATCAAAAACTAGGAAAAGAAATCGATGAACTAATTGCACAAAAAGTAGACTTGCAAAAAATAGTTACTCAACAATTATCCAAATTCGAGAACCCGATTCCAAATAATTTTGACAGAAATATTCATCTCTCTGTTCAACCAGAAAACCTTTTATTTAATATCAAAGAAAAGGGTGAGCACTATGGCTTGACAGTACATACTTCGTTCAAGTCTGAAATCAATTGGGAAAAACGCTCTATCACCAAAATATTCTCAGAATTGCCTCATATCCAGGAATTTGATGGGCAGACTTCAAATTCGGAGATTAAGATTCCTATAAAAGTAGACTATGATATGCTAGTTGCGATGTTAAGTGAGCAATTTGCACAGGTTAAGGTCATGGATGAAGATTTGCAAATTAGTAATATGCAAATGAAATATAGTAATGGCTTGATGCATGTCAGCGCCAAGATAAAAGGAAACGTGAGTGGCGATTTAAAAGCGCAGTTGATTCCTCGTCTAGACGCCTCCTTTCAGAAAGTATATTTGGATCAACTGAATTATGAAATCAAATCAAGCAATTTTTTGGTCAAGGCGGCTGTCTTTTTGTTCAAAGGAAAAATTGACAAACAAATTGATAAATTCTCAACCATAGACCTAAGACCTATTTTTAAGAAGATTATTGAAGATTTAAATACCAAATTGAACGAAATTTCACTAGAAGGCTTACTTTTTGATGTCAAAATGAATCAAATAGAATTAACAAATTTAGCCTTGTTCGAGTCTTTCTTAATGGCGCATGTCAAGTTGAAAGCCGACGGACAGCTTAGCTAAAACGTTAAATATGAAAGCCTATAAATTGGTTTTTTATATATTCGCATAATCGAACACGTATCCATGAGATTTATATTCACATTATTATTTAGTTTACTATACATATATAGTTATGCAGGGTTTGTGCAGTTTTCTGCCACTATACAGCATGGCGCAGGCAAAGAATTCAAACTTTACCGCCTTATCAATGAATTGACTGGGGAAGAAGTAAAGTACTCAGGTGTAATTAAAGATAATAACGAATTGCACATTTCCATCGAGATAGACTATCCTCAGATTGTACGCTTTGTCTTAGAAGAGGATGAGATTGAGATTTTTGTCAGACCCATAGATAAGAAAGTGTCTTTTAGATATAACATGAAGGATATGAAAGGATCTTTATTTTTTACAGGAGACCGAGAAGCAGATAATAATTTTCTAAAAGCTTATCATAGCAACTTTTTATCCATTGACGGAGAAAAAGAAATCTACTCAAAGGGATTCCTAAATACGAAATTTGAAAATGACTTGGCTCAAAAGGCGAAGTCCTACGGCATACAAGATTATTTTGACTACATCAATAGAGAGATGAAGTATCAACAGGATTATATGAACCGAACGGCTACTATTAGTCCTGAACTTAGAAATTACTTAAGAAATGAATTGAACTGGGATTTTGAAACTAGAAAGTTTGCCTATTTTATTTTTAATGAGGATCGTATACCAGCCAATCAATTGAGTGATTACTGGCTCAAATATCGTTTGCTACAGACTGTTGATATCAATGACGATCGCTCCCTAGCTTACCCCGTATTCCAAAATTTACTGAGTGCATTTATTCATTATCTCAATCTAGAGAACCCAGTAGACGTGAGTTCTGGAGATGACATTCATTACTATAGATTCGTTGAGCGCAATCTCAATGCGAAATCTAAATCCTTCATGCAAGCCAAATTAATGCTCAATGCCTTTCGAATGGGGGATCCGCAGATGGCGCAAAAGAAGTTTAAAGAATTTAAGCGATATAATCAATATCCAGAATATACATCCGCCCTTGAAACTTGGTTTGGAACCCAAATGCAATACCTCAAAAAGAAAACAGTTCCTAACTTCACTTTTCAAAATTTAGACAATACTGCACAGACACTAGAAAACCTAAGAGGTAAGGTCGTCTATGTTAGTCTCTGGGCAAGTTGGTGTCGTCCTTGTATTGAAGGTTTTGAAGAGACCCGCGCTACAAGAGAACAATTACATCAAAGTGGGGTAGTGATGCTTAATGTAAATCTAGATCGGACCGAAGCAATTTGGAAACAAACCTTACCTAAGTACAATATACCTGGTACACATGTATTTGGATTGGATTTAGGAGACTTCCAAGAGCAGATGAAGTTCGATACCTTGCCTTTCTATATCGTCGTAGACAAGTTTGGCTACCAAAATTATCTTTCTTCAGGAAATCTCAATGCTACGATTGGAGACTTTATGAAGTTGATGCAAGCAGCAGAGTAGTAAAGAACTAAACTAGACCAACTCTACTTTTAGATGGGCGTACTTGTTTGCAATCTCCTCTTTGATTATCTTAGGAAATTCGAAAACAAAGGCATGAATCAAGATACTAGATAAAGTACAGAATCCTACAATAGCTAGAAATCGCCAATCCATTAAGCTTATAAATTCTTGGCCTTTATTCCAACCAGGAAGATTGTTTATGAAAATCATAGGAACCGCTATCGTGCCTGCAGTGACTTGATAGAATTTGGTAAGGACCAGGTACTTTTTATAGTTCTTCTTATCAATCTTAAACCCTAGAATGCAGACATACACTAAGGTAATTAGATTAGCAGCTATTATCACCCATATTGCCAAATCACTTTTTATCAAAGTAAGAGACCCAAAAAGAATAAAAAGCATTATCGTCATTATCAGTTTTGGTAAGCTGAAATACTGGCTAAGAATATGCCATTTTCTTCGATTCCAATATTTGTGCATAGCCTTTTCTTTTGCTGTGACAAACTGGTCAAAACCGTTTTTTATCGACATGGATTTTGGTTTAGTGATACAGGGGCAATTGCTGAAATTGACCCTGTTAAATCTGTAGGAGTAAGAGTAGGGTATCGCTTCAAAGTTTTAGACAAGTTGACCTTAAAGCGTAAACGTAAAATAGACTGCCCAAAATTGTAGATTACAATTTTCTAAATATTACCGAACCATTATTCGTTTAAAGAGGGTTGAAATTTTTTATGAAGATTTCGGCCCTCTTTTATGTTAAAGTCTTTTACTCTCCTCAATTTCCGTTGAGTATAAATTACACAAGTAAAATTAAAAGGTTACTGTTACTTATCTGAAGTGATCTTATTAATTGGAATTGTAAAAAATGTACGCTCCTCACAAGGCGATGCGAAAGCAGGATGCCCTAGAG
>CAYZUW010000384.1:0-3895 GCA_964481325.1 uncultured Saprospiraceae bacterium | reverse complement strand
ACACAAGACTTTGGCTAAGTATTTGAAACTAAACAACTTGGTGCCCTCCGCAAACTTAAATATATCCATTATGAGAATTTCTAAAACGCTAATTCTGAGTATACTTTGCTGTTTTACTCTTTGTGCAGTGTCTGCACAAGACAAGATGAACAACAAGAAAATGGAGAAGTCTCTAAAGAAATTCACACAAAACATAGAGGGCGAAATGGGAAATTGGCAAGTGCTATACGATGACTTTCCACTCTTTGTCTTGACTGACGAAAAGGCAAACCGTATGCGCATTTTCACGCCTATCCTCGAAGAGCGTGAACTCAAAGTAGGGCAAATGAAAAAAATGCTAGAAGCTAATTTTCATGCCGCCTTAGACGCAAAATATAGTTTGTATGAAGGCTTTGTTATAGGCATATACACGCACCCTTTAGTAGAACTGGATGAGAATCAAATGGTAGAAGCGATGAAACAAGTCGTCAATCTATCCAAAAATTTTGGCACTTCGTACACCAGTACAGATACTATCTTTGGGCAATCCGCACAATCTGCAGAGCCTAAGAAAATGAAAAAAATTTAAAGCGGCACTTACCACACTTATTGCGAAAGAGAATACTAGAAAGAATATCTTAGCTCAGGAAGAGCTACTTATTTGTTTATCTGTTAATTCGTTGATTTGTTTATACCCATAAACAAATCAACAACAGTAAGCTACGAGCAAAGATTCATCAAATTTTCTATCAGATAAACTACTAAGCATAAATACTAGTAGGTACATAACTAATCACCCTCGCCGCAACCAAGAAAAGAACCTTGACATTCTTATCTTTAGGGAATAAAAAACCTATCTTGATGAGACCACTTCATTTCTTATCTCTTCTTCTGCTCTTAGCTTGCCAAAATCCAGAATCTAGCAAGACCCAAAAAGATACCATCACAAACAGCAGCAACCTCCATATACTCGGCCTAATTGGAGGAACCTCCTGGCACTCGACCATAGACTACTATCGGAGCATCAATGAATCGGTGAATGCACACTATGGAAACAATACTAATCCACCCCTCTTAGTCTACACTATGAATCAGGCACAAGTGCACCAATATCAAGTGGAGGACAATTGGGAAGGCATCGCAGATATGCTCACAGAAGGAGCAGAGCGTCTAATAAATGGAGGAGCAGAGCAGGTGATGTTTTGTGCCAATACTCCGCATAAAGTGTATGCGCAGGTAGCAGCAAATATCGATGTGCCCATCCTACATATCGCAGACGCAACGGCCGCTAGCATACAAGCTAGTGGACTCAAAAAGGTTTGTTTTTTAGGCACCAAGTATACGATGACAGAGGATTTTATCACTCAGCGGATTGCAGATAGCGGGATTGATATAGTAGCGCCTTCTGATTCCGAAGAAGTAGAGGAGTTGCACCGCATAATCATCGAAGAGCTAACTTATAACAAGATTGTCCCCGATTCTAAGCAATACGTGCTAGATGTGATTCAGTCTTTTGTGGAACAAGGCGTAGAAGGAGTCATCTTGGGTTGCACAGAATTTCCTTTGATGATTTTTGAGGAAGATTTGTCTATCCCTATTTTCAACACCACAGAGATACATGCGCAGGCAGGGGTAAAGTTTGTGTTGGGAGATAGCTAGAAGGGATGTTTATTTGTTTATGCGGTTATGCGGTTATTTATACGGCGGTTATTTACATGCCATGCCTATTAGGAAAAAAGATAATATTCCTAAACTACAGCTTATTTATGTATATGTTGATTTTGTTTATTGGTATAAACAGTTAAACAAATAAACGAATAAACAATCGTCACAAGACGAGTAGATTCATCAAATTTTATATCAGGTAAACTACTAGGCATAAATTAAACACCTAAGCTTCCTTCAAAGCGGCAGCCTTAACGGCCTCGGCTACGTGATGCGCTACACTTGGATTTAGCGTGGGAGGTATAACACTATCCGCCTTTGGATTGGTCATACAATCCGCTATGGCCATCGCTGCAGCTAATTTCATTTCAGCCGTAATTCTTTTTGCCCTCGCGTCTAGTGCTCCTCTGAAGATGCCCGGAAAACCTAGCACATTATTTATCTGATTAGGAAGATCACTTCTACCGGTACCTACGACTGCTGCGCCCCCTCGCTTTGCCTCATCAGGCATAATCTCTGGAGTAGGATTGGCCAATGCAAAAATTATAGAGTCCTTTGCCATCGTTTTTACATCTTCCGCAGTGAGCAGATTCCCTTTACTTACTCCTATAAACACGTCTGCATCTCGGATAGCATCCTTCAAGGTGCCTTCGACATTATCCAGATTGGTGTATTCTAGCAATTCTTTTTTAGAGTCATTGAGTCCTTCTCGTCCTTTCGAGATAATGCCCTTAGAATCACACATTATCATCTGCTTGATAGCGACACATCTATCCGAATGGGTATTATCTCGGCAGGTCAACAATCTCGAAATCGCCACGCCCGCAGCACCCGCACCATTGATAACTACTTTTAGATCAAATAAAGATTTATTGACCACTTTTGCGGCATTCATCAAAGCAGCTAAAACCACAATAGCCGTCCCATGCTGATCGTCATGAAAAACAGGGATACCTATATCTTGTAGCCTTCGTTCTACTTCAAAACTCCTTGGAGCCGCAATATCTTCTAGATTTACCCCTCCGAAGATGGGTGCCATCAACTCTATTGCGCGCACGATCTCATCCGTATCTTGCGTATCTAGACATATCGGAAAGGCATCTACATCTGCAAATTTCTTAAACAACATCGCTTTTCCTTCCATCACAGGGATAGAGGCGTGTGCGCCTATATTCCCAAGCCCTAGTACTGCTGAGCCATCTGTCACAATCGCTACCGTATTTCCCTTGATGGTATAGTCATACACCTTGCTCTGATCCGCATGGATAGCGCGGCATGGTTCCGCCACCCCAGGAGAGTAGACGAGCGACAAATCATCTGTACTACGAACGTCTATTTTACCTTGTACTCTGATTTTTCCCTGGAGGCGCTTATGCAGCGCTAATGATTCTTTATAATAATCCATCTGATAGTTTGATAATTGCGTCCAGCAAATGTAGCAAAATTTATGTTCCCCCTATACAGCCCATTTAGGGGCAGATTTGTATTTGGGGACAGATTGTGGCTTATTCTCCGTAGATTGACGGATTATATTTGGACGCTTGCATCTCGTCATCCGCTTGTATTCAGTCAGCTGTATAGCTATTCAGGATAGGCATCATGGCGTATTCGCCTGAAGCTCATCCACCCTTATGCCTTCCTTCATTAGCTATACAGCTGACTTCATATCGCTTCTACCGAGAGCGCGGGAAAAACTATCTTAAATCTGGAGTACGAAAAATATAATCAGAGTGCTGCCCAAAATTTGGTGGTAAATTAGATAAGACTTACTAATACGTTTCATATTAACCAAGTCATTGCACATTGAAAATTGAACATTATTCCAAATCGCTAATCCTTATGCCCATGTTTTGCATGAGGATGGTGGCGTTGAAGCTTTGGCTGACGCCTTTTTCTAAGGTGTAGTCGAAAAACAATTCGCCATTTTCTACACGAACTTCCATGCAGAGATTTTCGATGGCGCCGCCGTACTTAGATTCTAACACTCCTAGTTCTAGGTCGTGGGTCGCAATGATACCTGCGCCCTTGTTATTGATAAGTTGCTTGATAAGCGCTTTGGATCCAGTGTGTCTATCCTTAGAGTTGGTGCCTTTTAGGATTTCATCCAAAAGAAAGAAAATGTTTTCTCCTTTCTCGGCCGCTTCGATGATAAATTTTAGCCGCTTAAGTTCTGCATAAAAGGAAGAGGTGCTTTCATGTAGCGCGTCTTGAGTGCGCATACTACTGTACACGCGCAATATGGGCAAACTCA
>CAYZUW010000383.1:0-3918 GCA_964481325.1 uncultured Saprospiraceae bacterium | reverse complement strand
ACGAATCCAAAAAATGAGACTCCAAGGCATGACCTATCGTATGCCCAAAATTGAGGATCTTGCGTAGACCTTTCTCTCTAGGATCTTCTACAACAATCTTTTGCTTAATCTGTACGGATTTGTAAATAATTTCATCCCAAATATCTATCTCATCCATTGAATTGAATAGCAATAGTTTTTTCCACAAAACAATATCGCGAATCAAGGCATGCTTAATCACCTCTGCAAATCCAGATCGCAACTCTGCTTGAGGAAGCGTATTCAAAAAAAAAGAATCTATAATAACAGCGATTGGATCCTGAAAGAGACCAATCATATTTTTCGCCTTCTGAAAATCAACACCCAATTTCGAACCTACCGAAGCGTCTACCATGGATAACAAGGTCGTCGGAACCTGAATGAATCGAATCCCACGCATATAGGTGGCTGCACAAAAGCCTCCCATATCTCCAATCACACCACCGCCTAAGTTGATCAAAACGCTATTCCTGTCGGCTCCTTTTTCTAATAGCGTATTCCAAATATGTTCACAGGTTTGGAGGTTTTTATGAATTTCGCCACTTTCTATATGGATATATCTTGTCTGCTCAGGAAGGATATCTGCAATGATTGGCAAACAATGCATCATAGTGTTTTCATCCATTAGTACAAAAAGGCTAGAATAGTCAATCTCTGCAAGGAGGCTTTTCAACTGTTGTTTAGCAGAATTGAAACATATAGAATAGCTATGTAAGTCTATCTTATTCATGGACTACACTTATTGCCAGGGGGCGTTATCTAATTGAGTACTCCAAGCTTCAGCGGGCTTGGCGAGCAAGGCTTTGGTCATAGGCCACACTTGTCCGAACATCTCAGAACGACGATAGGCATTCAAAGCATCTTCTGTCTCCCAGAGCGAAAAAGTGAAAAATATATTATCTGGAGAAACACATCGCAACAATTCCACATGAAAGCAGCCCTCCCTAGCAAGAATTTTCATTTTGCTTTCTTCGAAAATGTTTTGGAAGTCGGCGGCTTTATCGGCCTGTATTTCTAATTTCACAATCCTTTTAATCATGCCATATTTATTTTCTAGGGCAAAAATGCACAATAAATAGCAAGCTCGAAACAAAGAGCATATAAATTCCTTATAAATAGTAAATACATCTTGAAAAAGGTATTTTTATCGCGTAATTTGTTTTTGCAGCCTCTAATAAGAGAAGCAGAAGAAATAGAGTTACATAAAAATTAATTATAATATAAATTAAAAGATATTGAGCGAAATCAATCTTTCCATTGACGGAGTAGACCCTCTAGCCCTTTATGGGGAAAAGAACTCAAAACTAAATCTAGTCAAAAAAGCATTCCCAGAAATACGTATAACTTCTCGTGGCGACAAGCTCAAGCTCATCGGTGAGAAAAAAATAACGCAAAAAGTAAAAGAAACTTTTGAAAAAATGATCCGCATGCTGCGGGAGCATGATGAGCTGTCTATGCAAACCATTCAAGACATGCTCAATGGCAACAATCCATTTGCAGTAAAAATTAGCAAAGGAGACGCTTCGAGTACCATCGTCAACGGGCGATCCGGCAAGCCCATCAAGGCCAAAACAGTCAACCAAAAGAGACTCTTCGAATCTGCAGAAAACAATGACATCGTTTTTGCTATCGGACCAGCTGGTACAGGAAAGACCTATACTGCCGTAGCTATCGCTGTACGTGCGCTTAAAAATAAACTTGTTAAAAAAATAATCTTAACGCGTCCAGCAGTAGAAGCTGGTGAAAATTTAGGATTTCTTCCGGGTGATCTCAAGGACAAAGTAGACCCTTATTTGAGACCATTATATGATGCACTAGATGACATGTTTCCTCCTGATAAATTGGAGCACTTCATGACAAATAGAATCATCGAAATCGCCCCTCTCGCATTTATGCGGGGACGTACGCTCGATAATGCTTTCATCATCTTAGATGAAGCCCAGAACGCTTCCTCTATGCAACTCAAGATGTTCTTGACGCGTCTAGGACCATCAGCAAAATGTATCATCACTGGAGATATTTCTCAGATAGACCTTCCACATAATCAGCGATCAGGTCTTAAGCATAGTATCAACATTCTTGAAGATACAGAAGGCATTGGGGTGGTATATCTGACGACTGATGATGTAGTTAGACACCGACTTGTCAAAGAAATTATTATCGCCTACAGCAAAGCCGATGAAAAACGTAAGGCCAAAAAAGAAGCTGAAAAGGCTGAAAAAGAAGCTAGATACAAGGCTAGGCTTGAAGGGCGGGCCTTAGAGGAAGAATAGCCAAATCGCACTTTTTATCTTCTCCATTTCATGTTTTTATCTACTAAGCTTATGCCTTAGTCTAAATTAGCAATTCTCCAAGGTAAAATTGTTCCGAATAAAGCTATATTCGTGTAACAAAACTGAAAACATTGGATAAATTCTGGTTGATTGTACAGCGTGAATATTTAACTCGGGTAAAGAAGAAGTCATTCATTGTCACCACATTGCTCACCCCATTTGCCTTTGCATTATTTTTTGCGGTCGTATTTTTCATCCTGTCTTATGAGGGAGGTGATATTCTCAACATAGCCGTGTACGACGAATCTGGACTTCTAGAGAATCGCAATATTCCATCAAGTAAAGATGGAACTATCCACTATATCAAGACCACAGATTCTCTTGCCGAGCTTAAGAAAAAAACGGAAGAAGAGAAGTACTCTGCGGTACTGAAATTGCCTACGCTCAGAAATATCAAAGCCAAAGATTATACTATCACCTATTTTTCCGAAAGCGATCCTGGATTGGATGATGTGGACAAGATTGAAGCGGCCGTAAAAAACATTATCCGGGACTATAAAATGGAGAAACTAGAACTGGACAAAGAACAACTCAAGTTGCTAGACACTAGAGTGGTTTTAGACCCTGACCCTCTTGATGATACCAAGGAAGACAGCTCTAGATTCTCAGGTGTAGTCGGCGCTATGCTTGGTGGATTAATGGGCTTTCTCATGTACTTCGTCGTTTTCTTTTATGGTATGAGTGTGATGCGCTCCGTAATGGAAGAGAAGACAAATCGTATCGTTGAAGTTATCGTAAGTTCGGTGAATCCATTTCAGTTGATGATGGGTAAAATTATTGGAGTAGGTGGCGTTAGCCTTACCCAATTACTCATCTGGGTCGTTCTTATCCCTTTGATGTACATGGGAGCCGCCTTGGTAATTGGTATTGATCTCGATGCTATGAATACGGTCGATCTTGAAAGTGCTCAGATAGATCCTGAAGACATAGAACAACAAGTGATACTCTTGATGAATGAGCTTAATAATCTCAATTGGTGGAAAATTGCACCGCTATTTTTATTTTATTTTCTAGGTGGCTATTTATTGTACTCTTCTATGTTCGCTGCTGTGGGAGCCGCTGCGGGAGATGACTTAGAACAAAGTCAAACGCTGACTATACCCGTCATGATCCCTATTGTCATCGCTACCTACATATTGATTGCGGTCATACCTAGCCCAGAAAGCTCTCTAGCGTCATATTCGTCTATATTCCCTTTATTTTCACCTATTGTAATGCCAGGTTTGCTTGCATTCGACCCGCCCGGCTGGCAGATTGCCTTATCTATGCTATTATTAGTTTTAGCTATTTTGTTTTTCACCTGGTTAGCAGGTCGTATCTTCCGTATTGGCATACTGTTGTACGGCAAGAAAATAGGATTCAAAGAAATCGGGAAGTGGATGTTTAAAGGATAATTTTATAGCTAACTTATGACATATACAGGCTAGCACGATTTTATAAGGAAATGTTGTGGCCCCTGAAATATACCCTTGGCCAATAGAATACAAACAGAAACACTATGTATATAATTGATAATCAAAGGTTTTGATATATCTTAAGGTTATTCAGAAAAGACTTTATCTTATTA
>CAYZUW010000382.1:0-3920 GCA_964481325.1 uncultured Saprospiraceae bacterium | reverse complement strand
AGGCGCGTAGGGACAAATGATATGTAGGGCTTGGTCGCGCTTTTTTCAAGCGTGACGGGAGCGCAGCGGACTCCGTAAAAGCATGGTCACGGCAGTTGCCCGTGATGACCCCTAATATGCATAATCAATAGCGTTTAAATACGATTGCTTATTTATATTGAGACTACATTTAATCTTTCGCTAAATCAATAGTCTTTTGAGTAAACAAGAAGCTACCTTAGCGGTTACATTATTCTACTACTCGAAATGTGACATGACAGGAAAGGCCGGAAAGATATCACTCATCATATATTTGTTGTTTGCTGCTGCGAGTTGCTACTATGTGACGCAGCTTAAGTTTGCTTTTGACTTTGAGCAGTTTTTCCCTCAGGGAGACCCAGAGTTGGAGTTTTTTCGGGAGTTTGTGGAAGAGTTTGAGGCGGATGACAACTTTTTGATTGCAGCTATCCGACGAGACGAGGGTGTTTTTGAACAGCAATTTTTGGAGGACATTCACGACCTGACGCTGAAAGCGCGTGGTCTAGAATCGGTGACGCAATCTCAATCGCTTACTACTTTTACTTATCCCCTAAAGACGCCTTTTGCGATCACCACGCTACCTGTCATAGACGTCGACAAGCCGGAGCGATACGAAAAAAATAAAAAGCGAATCTTGGAAGATGAGCGCTTTGTGTATAATCTCATTTCGCCGGACGCCAAGACGATGTGTGTCTTGCTCAAGACGGTGCCTAAGATACAATTGGAGGCGGCCGATCAGTTGGTTATAGAGCTGCAAAACTTAGTGGAGGGCTACGACTTCGATAGTTATCATCTACTAGGGCGTGCCTACTTTCAAAAAGAACTGGTGGCGATGCAGAAGCGAGAGATTACTTTCTCTGGAATGGTGTCAGGAATCCTCGTGGTGTTTATCATGTTTTTAATCTATCGTCGTTTTTATGGGATAGCCATTGCAGTGGTGTCTATCGGATTAGGGATGCTGGTGTTTATGGGGCTGCTTGGATTTTTAGGGAGAGAGTTGAGTGCCATCTCTGCGCTGTATCCTGTCCTGATGATCATAGTCGGTACCTCGGATGTGATTCATATCATGAGTAAATATATTGATGAACTCAAAAAAGGAGCGATGAAATACAATGCCATCAAAGTGACAATAAAAGAGATAGGTCTGGCGACCTTGATGACTTCGCTGACTACGGCAGTGGGTTTTGGTTCTTTGGTGACGAGTAAGGTATATCCTATTCGAGACTTTGGTCTCAACGCTGCTATGGGCGTGATGGTGGCTTATCTGACGGTCATTTTTTTTACCTCCGTGCTCTTAGCGAAAATGGATCGCGACCAACTCATCAAAGAAGGAGAACGACTCAAAATATGGCCAAGGTTGATGCAGTGGTTTTATGATGTGACTAAGATGCATCCGAAAAGAGTCAGCTTTGGAGCACTTGCTATTTTGGGCATTGCCTTGTATGGAATTTCTCTGATTACGACCAATTATTCCATCATCAATAATATGCCGAAGGGTGGTAAGATTACAGAAGACTTTAAATATTTTGAAGAACATTTTGCGGGCTTTAGACCCATGGATATTGCCGTCCTTGCAAAAGACTCATTGCTCGTAACGGACTACGAAGTAGCGAGCCAAATCAATAAAGTAGAGGAGCATCTAAAAGAATATCCTGCCCTGCGCGCGACTACCTCCTTGTCTACGGTGTATAAGTCTATCAATGCCATGCACAAGGGAAATAAAGCGTCGGCGTATCAATTTCCAAAAGACGAAGCGACCTTCAATCGGTATCATAGAATGGTAGACAAGATACCTCAAAATCAATTTAACGTCTTGGTGAATAGGGATGGAGACAAGGCGAGAATTTCTTCTAGGATTCTGGATGTAGGAGCGGACACCATCAAGCAGATAGGGAAAGATATTGACACTTGGATTGCTGCGAATACGGATTCGAGTCAAGTAGAATTTATACGCACGGGTACGGGATTGATCATTGATAAAAACGCAGAATATATACGCAGTAGTTTATTGTATGGTCTGGCGGGTGCGATACTGATCGTGAGTTTATTGATGACCATATTGTTCAGAGATTGGCGTTTGATTATTATTGCTTTGGTACCCAATTTATTTCCGCTTTTATTAGCAGGTGCATTCCTAGGTTTTTTTGGTATCGATCTAGAAGCGGGTATCTCGATTGTATTCGCTGTTATTTTTGGAATCGCCGTGGATGATACGATTCATTTTCTGAGTAAATTCAAATTGAGTATGCGCAAAGGCATAGGTATAGACCAGGCCATCCATACCACCTTTATGGAGACGGGTAAGGCTATTTGTATTACGTCAGTCATTTTGTTTTTTGGATTTTTGGTGATGTTGTTTTCTCTGCATCCGCCGTCAGTCAATATCGGATTCCTGATAAGCTTGACTTTGTTGAGTGCCTTGTTGAGTGATTTGTTTTTGATGCCGATTTTGATTAGGGGATTATACCCAAAAGATAGGGCTTAGGATTTAGGCATTAGGACTTAGCTGGATTTTCAACAAATTTTGAGCAGCGTTCTTATATGCGATTTCGATCGCCCCTAAAACCTAAAACCTAAAACCTAAAACCTAAAACCTAAAACCTAAGACCTCGTCTTAAAAACACCATTAACATACTTACTGTTTTTCTGGATTCGATACGGGATATGTTGGCAAGCATCTGATAAAAAAGATACTTCTTCTTTGGCGCATTTGAGTTCTAGGATTATGGCGGGATCTAGATGTGGCACTGTTTTGTATTGGTACTTCCCAAATCCATGATAAGTGACTGCAGTGTCAACAGTGGCGCGTAGGATTTGATTATGACTGATGTAGTAAGCGCGTTTGTAGCGAGTGATGACTTTGGGCATCAGTTCTAAAGGAATATGTTTTTTGGCGATGGCTTCCAATTGATGAGCCTGACTGAGGTCAAAGTCTGCTAGAGGAGTAATGTCTTTAGTGCCAAACTCGTTGTCCCTAATTTTTATTTCGAGTTGTGGTGAAGAGACTTGGCTAAGGGAATCGCCGTACCATCGTATTCTATATTTTGTGCGTTGACTGATGCCATCTTGGTTTTGTTGAAAAGAAGTAAGCGCGGCGGTATCAAAGTAGATGCTGTTGATATGTCTATCTGGAAAAGCAGTGCTGAAACTATCGGGGTGGGAGAGCAGCACTTGCTTGATCTCACTTTCGCTTGAATGCTCAATGCGATATTTTTTTTCGTGCCTCATTGACTAGGCAGTTTATTGTTTTCTAAAAATATGCTGGAGTGAATATCTTGGATATTTCGCTTACCTACATTTTCTTCTTGGAGACCGAAGGCTTTGATAATGCCTCCTCCCATTTCATCATTTTTTCTGAAGGCGAGTAATCCAAACTCAACATCTTTCATTTTGATATTTCGAGCAGTGACTTCAGATAAGTCTGTGCTCTTGATGCCTTCTTTGCTGTTAGTTAAGTTGAGGCTGTTTAATTGTAGCGTAGCGTGTAGGTTGGCGTTAACGACGCTGCCAGAAGATTGATTACATTTGGCTCCTGTGAGTCTAAGAAATCCACCACTAATTTCGATGGCGTCTTTGCCGATGTTTTCTAGAATTAGATTTTGTATTATGCCATTGCTATAGTTGGCATCTATTCCATCTCCGCTCGCTTGTTGAAAAACACAGTCCTGCATTTCGTATTCACAATTATCCAAGTGCAATGCGTCCTTTGATTTTGCATTGGTGAAAGTACAGCGGTAAAATTTCGCATGGCTATTAAATAGGTTTACACCTCCGTTTGTGTGTAGGCTGTATTGTTTGGTGGCTTGTAGATTGTCAAAAGTGCAAGATTTAAAACTAGACTCCGTTTGACCATTGAGGATGACTATGCCTTGGCCACTGGTGTTGCTTGAGCGGATGACAAT
>CAYZUW010000381.1:0-3964 GCA_964481325.1 uncultured Saprospiraceae bacterium | reverse complement strand
TTTATATCCCTTACCGTAGCCATGATTCTTCATAAGCTGAGTAGGAGCATTTCGTAAATGAAGCGGCACAGATAAATTACCTGTTTGTTTGACCATAGCTTGCGCTTTATTTATAGCTAGGTAAGCACTATTGCTTTTTTCTGAATTGGCGAGATATATAGTGGCTTGGCTCAATATAATTCTTGATTCAGGCATTCCTACATTTTGTACAGCTTGCATGGCAGTGTTTGCCATCAGCAACGCATTCGGGTTTGCGAGGCCTATATCTTCTGCAGCTAATATGAGTAATCTTCTAGCTATGAACTTGATATCTTCTCCTCCATCAAGCATTCTAGCCAAATAGTAAACAGCTGCATTGGGATCACTACCTCTAATAGATTTTATAAAAGCGCTAATTGTATCATAATGCTGATCTCCACCTTTGTCATAAAGGTTTAAGTTTTCTTGTAGGAGCTCTTGGACCAATTTATTTTGGATGGGTCTATTTTCAGAATTGGCGTTAACAACGATTTCCAAAACATTCAAGAGTTTTCTTGCATCTCCTCCTGAAAACCTGATCAAGGCTTCATACTCCTCAATTTTTATGTTCTTCTCCTTAATAGTTGCATCTTTTACCAAAGTTTGATCCACAATACTAATTAATTCCTTTTCTGTAAGATGATTTAGAATGTAAACCTGTGCTCTACTCAATAAGGCAGAAATCACTTCGAAAGATGGATTTTCAGTTGTCGCACCAATGAGGGTAATAATGCCTTGTTCTACAGCTCCCAATAATGAGTCTTGCTGAGACTTACTGAATCTGTGGATCTCGTCGATAAATAAAATTGGATTGGCTCTATTGAAAAACTGCTTAGATTTTGCTTTAGCAATTGTTTCTCTTATATCCTTCACCCCAGAATTAATAGCGCTGAGTTTGTAGAATGGTCTTTCTATTATTTGTGAAATAATAAAGGCAAGTGTCGTTTTTCCAACTCCAGGTGGACCCCAGAGTATGAAAGAAGGGACATTACCAGATTCAATGGATTTTCTAAGTATTCCATTTTTGCCAACTAGATGAGTCTGCCCAACGTAGTCATCTAGGGACTTTGGTCTCATTCTCTCTGCTAGTGGTTTATTCATTGTGCTTTTTATGCTTTTAATATTATTGAGCCCAATCCGGAAACTTTCAAAACCCTAAAAGGTTTTTTTGGCGCTTTACTCCCTTTATATTACCAAATATACTCATACTCAAGCATCACTTAAGTACAGAGGATCAGTAATTGTTTGTACTCATTGCACTAGAATATCCTTAAAAAAGGCTGTGTTTTACTTGTTAAATCGGCTAAAATAAGGATAATTAATTATTAATCAACTACTTATCGCTGCATTTTACCTGAATTTCAAAAGGCAAAGTCCAATTAAAAAAACATTTTTGAAATCTGCCAGTAAGCACATTGAACCCACTGTTGAACCCAAACAAGTTATGCAAATATCATTTCAAAGCTTTCTATTTTTACTTAATTGTCTCATTCATTGACTGATTATCTACTTACATAGTTAATTTAAGTGATTTTGGTCCTGAAAAGTATTAAATTAAAGATATCAATAGGTCTTAAGGCTTTTATACTTCGATCCCATTAAAAATATTGATTTTTTTTATTCTATTTTTAAGAGGCATGTTATTTGAAACCAATAGTATAAATATTAAAAAAAATAAAATGTAAAATTATTTTTAAATCAACCCAACCTCAGTTATAAAAATTTCGTGTATCCAGGTGAAAGGATGTTTAAAATTCGATAAATATAAAATAATTCGATTACCAACATTCCATAAACCGTTTACCTTTTTAGAACTGAGTATTCATGAGATTTTTCTCATAACCGATTTAAAAATGTTTTCAAATAAGCTGATCGAAAGCCTGTCGGGAAGGGAAACCCGACGGGGCTTTTTTTTAAATTTTATTGAATCATTTAATTTCTCATCATACTCCTCAACATAAGAGTTGCTGAGATTCAAAAAGGTAGAAATTAGGTTTACAAATGAAGGTAAACAATACACTTATAAAAGATTGTCTTGCTGGCAATAGAAAAGCTCAGTTTAGCTTACACAAAACTTGCTACAGCATACTTATGAGTGTTTGCCTTAGATATAAAGTAGATAAAGAAGAAGCCAAAGCCTCTGTAAATGCAGGGTTTTTAAAGATACTAAACTCCCTAGACCGTTACAATCCCGAAATACCGTTTGATGCTTGGATACGTCGTATTATGATTAATCATGTCATAGACGAATTTAGAAAGAATAGGAAAGTCCAAGAGTTGATTGAATATACCGATTTCAAAAACAAAGAAATGCCCGATTTAGTCGATTACAATGCGGCAGACAAAGCGTTTGACGCTTCTGATTTAGAGGCAATGATTAAAAATTTACCCCCTGTAACTCAAAAAGTTTTCAACCTTTTTGCCATTGATGGATATTCACATCAAGAAATAGCTAAAATGCTTGGAATCAGTAGTGGAACTTCTAAGTGGCATGTCAATTCCGCAAGAAATAAACTGCAGGAGGCGATTAGCCAAAAAATGAATTCACAAAAAGTGATATAAATAAATGAGTAAACAACTAGATAATTTTTTTAAGAAAAAACTTCTTGATAGGTCTTTTGAGTATGATGACAGTGCTTGGGAGGATGCCCGTCTTCTTATTGAAGAAAATGAAAAGCATAAAAAACGTAGAAAATGGTTCATTTTGTTTTCTGGCGTACTCTTGGTTTCGTTAGTAGGTATCACGGCTTATTATATAGGTAGAGAAAGTGTTCAGCCAAAAGTGGAACCAAAACCCAGTAAGGTAATTGCCGATAAAGAAGTAGAATCCGATATTTTTTCAGCTAATCCTAGTACGAGTAAGCAATTAAGAGATGTTGAAAAAGAAAGTATTGAAAACAAGTTGGAAAATGCTGAAAGCAATATTAAACTTGCTCATATCAAGGATCGTCATTTAAATAATGCTAATTTAAACAGTAATGTTAATATTGACAATCAGTCAATTAACATAAATACTAAAGAAAGAAATCAAAATGCTTCGGGAGCAGCAGGTGTCGAACACTTAACCAATAGGCCTATTACAACAACTTATAATCCACACATGGATACCGCTGCTACCCTTAAGCAAAAGCAAACAAATATTTTAGAAAACACAAGGCAAGAAAATAACAAGCTTGCTACTGCATTACCATTAACTAATAAACTAGACCATCTTGATTTTGCTATTAATAATAGCCTAATTGATTTACTACCAGAAATGATTAGTGCTCCTGAAACAGTAATCTCTGCAAACTTGAAAAACAAGTGGTTTTTTGGTTTGAGGCTTGGAGCTATTGTCGCCCCTTCAGCTTTCACAAATTTTGATGGCGGTGGATTTATTCAGTATAATATAAATAGAAACATCTCTCTTTCCTTACAACCTCATTATACTTATCAAGAGGTGTCACAAGTACCTAGTGAAGAAATTGTTTTTATAAATGGATTTGGTTTACAAACAGCTTCCTTTTCTTTATCTCCAGAGTCTATAAGGAGTATACATGCGCCTCTTTTAGTCTCCTATTCTTTTGGGAGTGGCGATATAGATTTGACAGACTCTTCGACCAATAGATTTATGAAGCACAAATTATCAGCAGGAGTATCTTATGTTTACCTTGATGGTATCAGAGGTAGTATTCTTGAAAATGAGACCGCTGCTAGTTCTTCTAATGTAGAGCAGGGATGGTTTGATGCATCCACTTTCACCAGACACAACGCCGAACTTTTGCTTGGATATGAATACTTCCTAAGCAAAAGATTTTCTCTTGGTACTTTGTTTAGATATAGACTGAAGAATCAGTTTTCGAATACGTTCGAACAACAATATACTAGTCTCGAACAACCCAGTTCATTTTACTTAGGCTTACAAGCTTTATATAGAATAAATTAACTTAATTTCAAACCACAACAC
>CAYZUW010000380.1:0-3992 GCA_964481325.1 uncultured Saprospiraceae bacterium | reverse complement strand
TAATCATTCGAACTTCGACGTTATTATTTTTGATTGAGCAGGGCGCATATATCCATTAAAACTCAACAACAATCTAGTCAACTTATATGTTTTTCCTCCAGGTGTATATTTCTTTCAAGGTTATAACAACACACATATTATTCAAGAAAGGCTTATAAAAATGTAGCTAATATAAAAGGGCTTTGATCGATTGATCAAAGCCCTTTTTTAAACCTATTATCTACAAATATTAGTTTTTCTTCAGCACAAATCGTTTTGTGAATTTTTGCTTGTTCTTTCCCACTTGAAACAAGTAGATTCCACTTGGAACATTTCCCAAATCAAAAGCCTCATTATAAACTCCATCAAAAGAATCCATCACACTTTCTCGTATCACCTTTCCTTCCAATGATAAGATTCGTACATTCAATATTTCCCCTGGTTGAAGTGGATCCATATTAAACTTCACATTAATGTCTCCAGCCGAAGGATTAGGACTTAAATCAAAATCACTCAATCTGAATACGCCACTTGTTTCAAAGTCTGCTCTATCTTCATCTTCTGTTTTTTTGATTATGATACGCTCAATCGTATTAGAAGTATTGTTTTCATACCCTCCACTTCTACGAATCGGTTTTTGCAAGGTAGCTCGAAATGATTTCTTTTTACCTCCTCTATCTATTTTGAGTTTTATTTCATCTCCTATTTCATGGCCTTTAATAGTTGCTATCGCGTGATCTATATCCAAGACCTCTGCTTTATCTATTTTAATGATTTTATCTCCAGCTTGCAAACCAATTTTTTCTGCAGCACTACCTTTTAATACTTCATCAATGATAACCTCATCACTATCTTGTTCTATTAAAATTACACCAAGTGATGGTTTATTGTCTTCCACCCATTTTCTACTGTGTCGTGTATGTGGTCTGTGATGACCTTTCTCTTTCCATGCCTTTGTGCTAGCTGCCATATATTCGTTGTAGTCACTCAATTTTATATCTCTTACAATCATGTTACCATCCCTTTTGAAAATAAGCTTTACTATCTCGCCGGGCAAATAAGTCTTCACTACCTTATTCAAATTTTTCGTATTATCAATTTCCTTTCCGTCGATTGACATTATGATATCTCCCTTTAGTAGTCCCATTTTCTCTGCTGGAGTACCTTCTATAATTCCTATAATACGCAAACCCTCTACTCCAGGCGTACTACGAGTATAAACTCCCAGAAGAGCTATCCCTTCAGAAGACTCTTCTCTCTCAATAAAAAATATTTTCTCTCCTTCACCGATTTCAATGTTCTCCCCATCTAATAAATTTTCAAGATCAAATTCCTCTCCTTCTTCAAACTTCAAGATGCGCACTTTTTTATCCCCAAATTCGCCATCCTTTACTTCTTCACCATTGATAAATACTTTATCTCCTTTCACCTCGATTTCCATATCATGCTCTTCGATAATAATCTTTTCTTCTTCAGATTGATTATTTCTTTGCTTGATAATTTTTGTAATAGTCTTAGACTCTTTACCGTTTGTCTCATTCGCCACTCCATCATTTACATTGACATTCACGTTTACGTCCACCTCCCCGTCAGCTCCACCGATATGCTCCTGAATCAGCGCGTCTAATTCTTCTTGACTCATGTCGCCTTTTATGATCATTTCTTTCACTTCCTTTTCTCCCTCATTATCGGTCAAAGTTATAGTTATTTCATAGGTCTTCTCTGACACTTGGGCAAAACCCAATTGCGCACAAAAAACTAAAGCCAAAATCATTAAAATCGGGTATCCTTTCATTTTCTAAATATTTTAATCCAAAGATAAGCCATCTAGTACTTTGGTTTATAGCCTATTGTGTTAAAGTCAGGTTAATTTTGTCTGGGCGTGCCCCACAAGCACTTTCCTATAGGGCATTTATTCCACATAGGAAAGTGCTTGTGGGTCGCTACGTCCGCTAGCTCGTTATGCACTCGGCCTGCCTGAAAAAGGCAGTCTGCCTCCTCCGTCGGCACTAGCTACCATCGCTCACGCAAAAAAATCTCATATTGAAACCATAGTTCAGAAGTTAAAGAAAAGTCAAAAAGGAGCTAACCAGTAGCACTCTACTATATACTTCGTTTAGATAAATAGATTAATTCTATGTAATTTGTCAACGCATGAAAAGAGGATCTATTTGGATAATAATTGGACTAATGTCATTGGCCATGATTGGTATGGGGGCACTCCAAATCTATTGGATAAACTGGTCTATCGAATTAGGTAAAGAGAATATTGAAAATAGTATTCGAGAGGCGCTAAATAGTGTAGCACACAATCTGGAAATCCAAGAAAAAAACCAAGCCAAAGTGTACTCTGGCACAAGTGAACAAGAAGCCCTCTTACATAATACACAGCTTCTTGCTCAAAGATTACCCACCCCTATCAAACTACAACAACTCATAGATAGAGAATTAGAGTCTAACGGTATTTATACGGAATATCGATATGGCGTCTTCTCTACCCTTAGAAATAGTTTTGTTATTAAGAACGGTAATTACCTAGTCGATGATTTCGCCCCCAGAGTCCTTGTGTTGGAATACACGGATAGTGAATTACAACTTATTCATTCTAAAAACAAGGTACCTCTGTATGCTATGGGAACAAGCACTCCAGGCTACCTATACATGTACTTTCCAAACCTAAATAGTTTGGCTTGGACCTCCACTTGGAAGTCACTCCTTGCCGCTTTATTATTCACTGGTGCGATTCTTTTTTCATTTATCTATACCATTCTAGTAGTATTTAGACAAAAAAAGGTGTCTGAGATGAAAACGGATTTTATCAACAATATGACGCATGAATTCAAGACGCCAATTGCCACTATATCTCTAGCTGCAGATTCTATCCAAAGCCCTATGATCAGTGGGAATAAAGACAAAGTGAATCGCTTCGCAAATATTATCAAGCAAGAGAACAAACGCATGTTGGAGCAGGTAGAGAAAGTACTCCAGATGGCCAAATTTGATAGAGAAAATCTAAATCTCAAATTTTCACAAGTAGATATACATACTTTAATACAGCAGGCTGTAGACAATATATCATTGCAAGTTTCCCAAAAAGAAGGTTCGGTACAGAGCATTTATGAAGCAAAAAAGCATATCATCGAAGCAGATGAGAATCATATCTCCAATATAATTCACAATTTGCTCGACAACGCCAACAAATACACCCCTATAAAGCCCAATATTAAAGTATACACCAAAGACAAGGCAGAAAGCATACAAGTCATCATAGAAGACAATGGAATTGGATTGAGTCGGGAAGCCCAAAAACACATTTTTGAGAAATTTTATAGGGTGCATACCGGTAATTTGCACGATGTGAAGGGCTTCGGACTAGGCTTAAGTTATGTAAAAGCGCTAGTGACCGCCCATTCTGGATCTGTTTCCGTAAAAAGTGACCTTGGAAAAGGAAGTCGATTCATCCTTAACTTCCCCTATTTACAGCCCAAACAATAGTTTTTATTAACATTTTACAAGAATCCTCAAATGTTAAAATTTATTTGTAATTATTTCGTTATACATTTGTAAAAGCTTGACAAGGCTACGTATACTAAACGAAAGTTATTTAAGAACTAAAATTAAACAAGAATATGCCGAATCAGAATATATTACTGGTAGAAGATGACCAAAATTTCGGCGATGTTCTACGATCCTATCTTGAGATGCACGATTACATCGTGACCCTTGCACAAGATGGAGAAGAGGGTATCGCTAGTTTTAATAAAGGGACCTTTGATCTTTGCATTTTTGATGTAATGATGCCTAAAAAAGATGGCTTCACGCTAGCAAAAGAAGTTCGAGAAGTCAATAAAGACGTACCTATTATTTTCCTTACCGCTAAGACCATGAAGGAAGATGTCCTACAAGGTTTCAAAATAGGCGCAGATGACTATATCAGCAAACCTTTCAACTCTGAAGAGTTATTACTAAGGATTCAAGCCATCATGAAGCGTTCAGGTGGCAAAGCAGAACCA
>CAYZUW010000379.1:0-4002 GCA_964481325.1 uncultured Saprospiraceae bacterium | reverse complement strand
GTAATTACTAATAGAATTACCCATCCGTATAAAAAACCAACTAAGTCTCCATAAGCTTCCTTGATATATATGTAGACACCACCTGACTTTGGATACATTGCACCTAACTCTGATAAAGTCAGTGCGCCTGTTAAGGCGATAAGACCACCTAGTGTCCATGCAACAATTACTAATAAATGATGTGGAACGTCTTCAACAATTTGACCTGGGCTTGAAAAAATACCCGCCCCAATACAGGCCCCTACAGCAATCATGGTCAATCCATAGGTATTTAATTTTCGATCTAATTTGGCCATGAATAAAGAAAAGTAAAAATTAACTATCTGCCCACATAATTTTGCAAAAAAGTGCTTTTCAATTGAAGTTGTAGGCCAAAATAATGATAAAATGCTCTATGTAAGGATTTTTATACGAATCTACTGCAGCGTTTTTACCAATTCTTTATTCTTAATCCATGAAAACGTATAAAACTAATCCCAATACTAGGCGCCGATACGAGCTCAACATTTATATAAAGCTATTAAATAAAAACGATGAGAATGACTGTTCATTCGTTAGTGGAGGTTTTGAACAGCTATAAAATTGTCATATTGACTCCTTTTCACATATTATTGGGAGACATCTTTTTAATTGACAAAGGCACAAACTAAATTTTCATTAATGAATGAAAAGGGCCTCACTATTGAATTTTTAACATTTAAAAGTTTAATAGTTTGGCCATATATAAAGCGGCTATTAACAAAATTCAATATATTTTTAAGTGGAAGGAGATTTTCTCCTTCCAGTTTTGTATCTTTTAGAGGCAAAAAACAAACTAATTTTTTTTGAACCTAGAAACAATCATAGAGGGCTGTAAAAAAAAGGAACCTAAGTGCCAAGAGGCGCTAGTTCGGAAGTATGCTCCAATCTTGATCAACATATGTAAAAGATATGTACATGATCCTGATTTGGCCTATGATGCTATGCAAGAATGTTTTCTCAATACTTTTAAGTATATAGAGAAATTCTCAGGAAAGGGATCATTCGATGGTTGGATTAAGCGTATAGCTGTCAACTGTGCTCTTGGGGTAAGAAAAAAAATGAAAGGTGATTTGTACATCCATGAAATGGATCAAGTGTTGCACTTAAGTACAGATATTCCTGATGCAGTTGCAAATCTAAAAGAAGAAGAATTATTAAAAGTAGTTGATGAATTGCCAGAGTCTTGTGGTCTTATTTTCAAACTTTTTGTGATTGAAGGCTATGCCCACAAAGATATAGCAGAAATGCTTGGCATAAAAGAATCCTCTTCTAGATCACAATTGGCAAGAGCGAGGGAAAAATTAATTTTAAAATTGAGGAAAATCGATACAGTAGAAGTTAGCCTGCTGCAAAGAATATCACTCTCAAGAGCAACGTAGATTATGAATATTTTTGATTTTGAAAACAGACTGAAAAGTCATACATCCAATTCAAGAGGTGAAGTTGATATAGATAGGTTATTGGGTGATCTCAATATAAAGCCTCAAACTAGATCAAATCGCAGATATATATACTTCTTTATCACTAGCCTCGTCCTAGTAGGTTTAGGTTGTCTAGCCATATCAGATTCGTTTAGCACTAAACAAGATCACACAAAAAATATTGCTGCATTTGAAGTAGATCCTACCTCTACTCAAATAGACAAAGAAGAAAAGTTAACAACAATCCTAACTCAAACATCTCAATCTGAAAAAACAACTACACTAAAAAAGAAGTCAGAAGTAAATAAATCAGATATTTCTAAACTTAATACATCAAGTCACACAACAAAAAACGCCCAAACATTAAACTCAAACGTCAAACATGTTGCCCCTAAAAAAGAGGTTAACAGAAAAGACCAAAAACAAACAAGTTTAGGAACTAGTGCGAAGGATGTAAAAACGGAGCAGTCAAAACTCGTTGTATCGAAATTTATTGCTACTTCAAATAAAGAAATACTAAATACGGAATCGAAAGAAAATACTACTAGTAGTAATAGGTCGGATAAGCCAGTTGGGCTACTACCATCACCTACAGTAAGTATACTATATAGTGAAGAAAGAATCATAAATAAAAATAGCGCAACATGCCCACGCTTTGGTACACGCCTTTGGCACTTATCTATTATCCCTGAAATAGGATATACTTTCCCAATGAAAACGCTAAGCTTAGATGGAGATGAAGCTAATAGATTTGTTTTCACTGAGAGATTAGCGCATGAGTCAACCATCGAAGGCATCAATGCTTCCTTATATTTTCAATTCAAAAATCATATTACAGGTCTTTATGTGAAGCCTGGCGTTTCCTACGCTCGTTTTACAGAAAGAATAGACTTTGTAAGACGTGACCAAGTATTTGATACTACCACTGTTGTTATTGATGGAATGACTGAAATTGAGATTACCCAAAGGGATACGGCTCTACGTTTCCAGCCTGAGTATGAATTGCATCAATTTGAACTACCCGTTGCCTTAGGATACAGCCTTAATTTCAAGCAATTTTCTATTGATATTGAAGGAGGAATTAGGCTAAACATTTTTCAAAGAGCGACAGGTCAAATCTTAACTAATGAAGGAGATTTTCTTGATTTAGATAATGAAAATGTGGATTTATTTAAAAGTTCGGTTGGACTAGGCTTTTTTGGAGGAGTAAACTTCAAAAAGCAATTGAATAGTAGAACAGAATTCTATGTAGCCCCTAGATTCAGTTTCAATACCTTGTCTTACTCTTCAAATTCAAATCCAATTAATCAAAGGTATTCTGTAGTTGGCTTACACGCAGGTCTTATATATGCTATTCAATAAATTGTTGAGATTCATACATAAACAAGCATAACATTATGATTGTCAATTGTTTAAAGTTTGCTGCCAAACCGAAGTGCTTAAAATAAAGTGATTTTAAATTGAGTGTTTGCTTGTATAGAGAAGAAGTATTTTTCCTACTTTTGTGAAAAAAAAATGTCTTCAGTTCCTACTAAAGCACCCATGAAAAAAATTGACAGCCTCAATCAAGTTGCTGATTTTCACAGCCTTTTCAAGCACCCTATTCTATCCTCTCCCACTATCCCCTCTAAAGAGAGATGTGAGCTGAGAGTAAGCCTAATCGCTGAGGAATTGAACGAACTAAAGGAAGCCATCGAAAATAAGGATATGGTGGAAATTGCAGACGCATTGTGCGATATCCAATATGTACTTTCTGGTGCTGTACTTGAGTTCGGTCTTGGAGACAAGTTTGTAGAGCTTTTTGACGAAGTACAGCGATCAAATATGAGTAAGGCTTGCAAGAATATGGAAGAAGTAAATGCTTCTATAGCGCACTACAAGGAAAATAAAGGAGAGGATTGTAGTTATAGACAAGAAGGAGATAAATACCTCTTATACCGTACTACTGATCAAAAGACGCTCAAGTCCATTAATTATTCGCCAGCTGATATTAAATCCATTTTAGAAAAATAAGCTTATATATCTTCTTTGGATAACTGAAGTATTTTTTCTGAGAAAGAAGAAAGCATCTCGGCACTGGTCCCAATTTTGTATTTAACAACTCGCCTATTTTTATCTAATAGCACGTAGGTAGGATAGTATTTTACTTTCAATTTGGTAAGTAAGAAGTCCTTTAAATAGGCTAGGTCAAAACCTATGGCTTCTATACTTTCCATTTCTTTTTTGGTATAGGTGCCTCGAAATGCAAAGTGATAAAACTTGACTTTTTTATTCTTAGAAAAATCCAATAGACCTGATATCAATTCAAGATCTACTGGTCCATACTTTTGATTTCCTCCAATCGCAAATACAACCATACTATCTTGATTGGACTTTTCATCTATCTTAAGTCTATTATTAAGTTTGAATTTGTAGGAAATTTTCTTTTTGTTGAGTTTAAATAAAGAATTAGATTCTCTAGCTACGATTTCTTCATCAAAGGAACTCCTAATGTCGTCTGGAAAAGCTTCTTCAGTAACCCTAAAATTATCTAAAGAGAGAAAAGAAGAGTCTACTACAG
>CAYZUW010000378.1:0-4004 GCA_964481325.1 uncultured Saprospiraceae bacterium | reverse complement strand
ACATTGGGGATTATCACTTCAATTTCCCACTAAGAATATTAAGCTATCAACCTACGGGAGAAGTAGAAAGTAAAGACAAGCTTTCTCCTAAAGAAGCCCAATTACTCAAGATGTTTTGTATGAAGGTCAATGACATTCTACTACGTTCTGAGGCCTTAACTAAGATCTGGGGAGAAGACAACTACTTCACTGCCAGAAGTATGGATGTATTCGTCACCAAGCTTAGAAAGTATCTCAAAAAGGATAGCAAACTTGAAATTGTCAATATCCATGGAAATGGATTCCAACTACAAGTAAAGAGCGGAGAGGATGCTTAAAGCTTCTAAATATCCATAAAAAAGCCTAGTCAGCAATGCTGACTAGGCTTTTTTATGGATATTTATTTACTCACTACGCTGGATCTACGTTTTCCTCTGGCTTATCTACCCCATTCTGATTCAATCCATTTTCAATGAATGCTTCCTTTTCAGCAATGAGTTCTTCATTAGACACAGGTCTCATTCCGATCAATCTTTCCACATCAGACTTCAGTAGTACTTCTTTGTCTAACAATTGTTTAGCTAAGATTTCTAACTCTTGGCTCTTTTCTTGCAGCAACTGTATCGCTCTTTGATATTGACCTTCTACAAGAGCCCGTACCTCATCATCGATTAAGGTAGCCGTATCATCCGAGTAAGGCTTCTGGAAGTTGTTCTGTAAATCATAAAATGATACTTGTCCAACTTTCTCGTTCATCCCAAAGACTGTGACCATGCTATATGCCATCTTTGTCACTTGATCTAGATCACTCTGTGCACCCGTAGAAATCTTACCAAAGATGATTTGCTCTGCTGCTCTACCTCCAAAGGTCATACACATCCTATCTAATAGGGCTTCTGTTCTTGTGATATACTCTTCTTTTGGCAAGTACTGGGCATATCCCAATGTCCCAACTCCTCTAGGTACGATGGTCACTTTTACCAAAGGAGAAGCATGCTCTAAAAACCAACCACATACTGCATGACCTGCTTCATGATAGGCTATAATTTCTTTCTCTTTTGGAGATATGATTTTATTCTTCTTTTCTAATCCACCGATAACCCTATCCAATGCATAGTTAAAGTCGTCCATGTCCACCGCCTTTTTGTTTCTTCTTGCTGCTACCAAAGCTGCTTCGTTACAAATATTAGCAATATCTGCCCCTGCAAAACCAGGTGTCATTTCAGCTAAAGTATAAGCTTGTACGCCTTCATTGATTTTGATATTACGAAGGTGTACTTTGAAAATGGCTTCTCTACCTACTAAATCAGGACGATCAATACCAATTTGTCTATCAAAACGACCTGGTCGCATCAATGCTTTATCTAGTACATCGTGTCTGTTAGTAGCCGCCATTAAGATTACACCCTTATCTGTGCTGAAACCATCCATCTCTACCAACAATTGATTCAGCGTATTCTCACGCTCATCATTTCCACCTTGCATATTCCCTTTACCTCTTGCACGACCTATGGCATCAATCTCATCGATAAATACAATACATGGTGCTTTCTCTCTAGCTTGCTTGAATAAGTCTCTTACTCTAGAAGCTCCTACCCCTACAAACATTTCTACGAAATCCGATCCTGAGATCGAGAAGAAAGGTACACCTGCTTCTCCGGCCACTGCCTTCGCCAATAGGGTCTTACCAGTACCTGGAGGGCCTATCAATAGTACCCCTTTTGGAATCTTACCCCCTAGAGAAGTATATTTTTTAGGATTCTTCAAGAAATCAACGACCTCCATTACTTCTTCTTTGGCTTCATCTAAACCCGCTACATCTTTAAAGGTAACGTTCACCTTTGCATTCTGGTCAAATAGCGCTGCTTTAGACTTACCAATATTAAAGATTTGCGAGCCAGGACCACCTGCACCGCCACCCATACGTCTCATGATAATCAACCAGATAGCGACTAGCAAGAATATAGGAAGTAGCCATCCTAGGATGGTGCCCCAGTAATTGGGTTCTGTATCAAAATCTTTTACTATTCTTTTGCCAGCAGGTACATTAGCCTCCCATTTATTCAAATCTTCCAGAAGTATCTTTGGCTCTGCGATTTGACAGTAATAATTTTCTGCTTGGCCTAGTTTATTTGTAGAAACCTTTTCTTTATGAGGAGGCTTAGTCAAAGCCTCTTTAGTAAGGTATATCTCTGCCTTATTACCATTGACTACAACAATCTTCTTAACATCCCCTCTACGTACATATTGCTCAAACTCAGAATAGTTGATTTTATCAACATTGCCGAATTGAACAAGAAATAGCTGTGCTGCTATAATCATTAAGGCAATAAGCCCATATATCCAATAGGTATTGAATTTTGGCATTCCCGGCTTATTGTTATTTTCTTTATTTTCCATTGAACTTTATTGAATAATAAAACGTCCTTTATGTCTTAAATGTTGGTGTATATAGGGTATTCTCGACAGATAACCATTTTTCGACTACAAAGTCTCATACTCAGTGAGTATTGCATCGCTCCAAAGGTCTTCTAATTCGTAGTATTTGCGTGTTTCTTTATAGAAAACGTGTATCACTACGTCAAAATAATCCATTAGTACCCAGAGAGAGTTTTGCTCTCCTTCTATGTGTGTTGCCATTTGGTTTGCCTCCTCTTTCAGCCTCTTTTTTATATTTCCTGCTATTGAGCTAACTTGGGTATTAGAGTCTCCTTCACAAATGATAAAAAAATCTGTAGGTGCATCTTCTAACTGTCTAAGATCTAGCTTAACAATATTCTTTCCTTTAATGTCTTGAATGCTGTCAATGATTAGGTCATTGAGTTGTTCAGCGGGATCAGTGTTCTTAACTCTTTTAGGTGAATTCAAATTTTTAAATCGAGTAATTTTACAGTTATTAAAAAGTGCACCCACTACGAAAACTCATGGAGTCCAGAGTGGATTCAATAGTCCAAAATCAGACTAATGAAATTGGATTTCATCTTAGATTGTAAAGCCAAGTCTGCTATTTATTTATAGCTTTACAAGAGGGTATTAGGAACGAATATTCTGCTTTTTTGAGCTCTGGAATCCATTCCCCATTCCATGGTAAAAATACCGCCAATTTCAGTCAATGAAGTTACGACATATTACAGTTATATGAGCAATATTAGTAACACTCTTTTCATCGGAAAGGTTCTTTTGCGCTATAAGAGCCTAGAATCTACAAATTTAGAGGCTCAAAAGCTGCTTTCTGAGGCAAATAAGCCCTTAGAAGGAACTACTATTGTGGCCGATATGCAGACCGCTGGCAAGGGCCAAAGGGGCAATACATGGAGCAGTCCTAGCGGTAAAAACCTCCTTTCTTCCTATATATTATACCCCAAACATCTTCTGCCTCGACAACAATTTGTGCTCAATATCATCTCTAGTCTGGCTGTTATTGACCTCCTTCAAGATATGAACATCAAGCAAGCCAAGATCAAATGGCCCAACGACGTCTATATAGGCACCAAAAAAGTCGCGGGGATATTGACACAAAGCCATATCGCCAGCCAAAGCATCCTTTCTTCCATCATCGGCATTGGACTCAATGTGAATCAAAAAACATTTGACACCACTCTTCCCAATCCTACTTCTATTCGCCTAGAAATGAAGCAAGATTTTGCACTGGATAGCACACTTGAAAGATTATGTTTTTTCTTGGAGAAAAGGTACTTGCAATCAAAGTCTACCAATGGTGTAGCTACGCTCAGAAAACTATACACCAAACTTCTTTTTAGATTGGAGGAAGAAGCTATTTTCCTTATCGATGGCAAACATCAAACAGGTATTATACAAGGCATAGACCCTAATGGCAAGCTAATTCTAAAAATGGAAAAGCATACACGCGTTTTTGATTTCCAGGAATTGAGGTTTGTGTGATTTGTGAAAATCACAAATGCTGAATTAAAAATTGTTGCCCTTGAGTTTATTCACAAATAAACCCCAAAAAAAATAACCCCAGCAGAAAATCCACTGAGGTTAAAATATTTTTATCTAACGTC
>CAYZUW010000377.1:0-4005 GCA_964481325.1 uncultured Saprospiraceae bacterium | reverse complement strand
ACGCGAAGCATCGCATCTCTACCCGCCCACCATACCATGCCGCTACCACCCCTCATCCATTCTAGGCTCCTCGCGAAAAGCGAGATCGCGATGCTGACTACAAAAAGTTAATAGTGCGATTTATATACACGTTTTTATTTGTATCTTTCGAAACGCTAATTAAATAAAAGAAAATCATGAAATTTATAGCATACACCTTATCCGTAGTTTTTTCACTTGTGATTAATATAATCATTGCTCAAAACACCCAGCAAGAAATGATGGCCAAACTACGGTTTATGACTGGAGAATGGATTGGCACTTCTAGTGGCTTTAACGACAATGGAGAAATCACCAATCAAGTGTCGGCATTTCAAAATATACAATATGGTTTAGGTAAAAGTGTCATTATTATTGATTTGAACTCAGAGTCACTACAGCTGCATACAGTTATTCGCTATGATGAAAAAGAGCAATCCTACTACTATCATCCATTCTCTAAAAGAGGGTCTAGAAAACTTCCTGCAGAATTTATAGATGGAAAACTCATCGTTAACGCAAGTGCAAATAGCAGATTCATTTTTGAAAGGCTAGGAGAAAAAGAATTTAGAGAATACGGAGAAAAATTAATTGATAACCAATGGGTCAAATCTTTTGAAGATAAATTTATAGATACACAGTGATAGTTCTACTCTATTTGCATGCACTACAGTGGAGTAATATGACGACATTGCATATGGAAACTCAATTGATTCTTTCTTTTCTCGGCGCTTCTATCCTACTCACATTGATGCCTGGTCCAGATAATATTTTTGTGCTAACAGAAAGCATCACCAAAGGGCGTAGAGATGGTATCGCTATATCTACTGGCTTATGCACGGGTGTACTTGTTCATACTTTTGCAGCGGCGACAGGTCTTTCCATCATCATTCAACAATCTGACATTGCTTTCTCAGTATTGAAGTATGCGGGTGCGGCATATCTTTTCTACTTAGCCTATATGTCTACCAAGGATACACAGCCCTCTATTGACTTGGATTACTCTAGTAATGCAAAAGAGGAGCAAACTTTTTTTCAGCTGATGAGAAAAGGATTTTTCATGAACGTGCTCAACCCAAAAGTATCTTTGTTCTTTATCGCTTTCTTACCCCAATTTATAACTGATGCTGGATTCCATCCTACCTACCAGATGTTGATACTCGGGCTCATTTTTATGGCTCAGGCAATAGTTATTTTTTACGCTATAGCTATTCTTGCCAGTCAGTTGACTAACATTTTGAATAGTCCTCGATTTTGGAAAATGACCAAGTGGAGTAAGGTTTTAGTCTTAGCGATATTGGGATTGACTTTAGCATTATCCAATAAATAGATACCCTAGCCTATTCTTTGCAATTCTGCTTTATGTAAGATAGATGTCAGAATTTGTAGCAGCACATCTAATATTACAGAATAATTTTATTTATTTTGAGTGTATATCAAAACATATTTTAAAAAATAAAACTAGTTTAAGTAGTTTTATTTTTCAACTAAAACTAAACCACCATGAAAAACGCAACCTTTTTATTCTTATTTATTCTACCCATAGAATTATTTTGCTGCACTTTTACTCCTGATTCTTTTTGCAGCACAATAATCGCTAACATCGAGAAAATCATTGTTTACGGTACAATTATTTCTAAAGACGAGGACGGTCTAGACTTAGAAGTAATTGAATTACTAGATGGTGAAGAAAGCAAATCTCAAATTAGAATTTGGGATGGGAAAGATTTTGACTGCAATGGTCCTTTTGACATGTCTACCAATTTGATAGGGGACATAAATGATACAATTATAATTTCCCTACCAAGAATAACACAAGTAGAGAATCCATGGGACGTCATTGGAGATTACACTAGACCTACTCCATATGGAAAGACACCTAAATTATTTGTTGAAGGAGGTATAGCAAAAGGATTTATTTCTGGCACCCCATATTCGGCCGATTTCAACAATCAAACTGTTGAGTATGAAAAATTAAGAGAAACAATCCTAAACCATGGCAACTGTACAGATTTGCTTATAATAAGCAGTACAAACAGGTCTGATATTAAAAATAATATCACAGTCCAAAATCCGATTTCTTCAACGCTATCCATAAATCAATCTCTTTCTAATGAAATAATAGAAGTCAATATTTATTCCTTAGCAGGACAAAAATTGATTACTCAGAGAACAGAGGATCAATTGCAGATAGTAATTTCTGTGGAAAATCTTCAGAGTGGTTTATATATCCTTCAGATGATTAAATCTGACCTTACGCAAGAAACTGTAAAAGTAGTTAAGCAACAAAGTGGAGTATAGATAATAATTAAGTACCGATTTTAAAAACGTGTATTAGGTTTAACAGAGAATGGAAATTATCGAATGGAGTAAGAATTTGGTCCCAGCTATATGGAGACTTACTTCCTCATTTTCTACTAAATAGCAACTCTAGTCTACGTTTTTAAATTCGGACTTTTGAAATAAAGAAAATATAAACCCAGGCTTTCAAGAAAAAGCTAGTATAAATATCAATCCTTAAAACCCAAGTCTAATCGATACAGTAAAAGTTCTTCTTCCTCTCCTTTGAGTATTGTTTTCCCATCTAGTTTGAAGCCAAGCTTTTTTAGCAATTTTTGAGAAGGTAAATTTTCTTGGCCAGTGATGGCTTTCAATTCTTTTACACCAAATAAATCTTTGGCTGCTTCTTTCATTTTATTAGCGGACTCGTATGCATAACCCTGCCCCTCAAATTCAGGAAGAAATGCAAAGCCAATATCCAATCCCGTCAGCCCTTCTCGATCATACAAACCACAGGTACCCATCTTCACGCGATCAGATTTGCGGATGACAGTATAGTTAGAAAATCCTAAGCGTTCGAGCTGCGGTCTCATCCGTTCGGCAATATATGCTTTGGCTTCAGCAACAGTGTGGACATTTCTATCTCCAATAAACTGTTTCCACTTGGGCATATTGAGGAGTGCCAATATGAAAGGGGCGTCTTCTTCTGAAGTCGCTTTTAGGTGAAGGCGATCTGTTTCGAAGTGGGTGTAGATTTTCATTTATAGCTATCTTTAATGTAGTGTATAAACGCAAAAAGGATTGGTTTGCCTAGGCAAACCAATCCTTTTTCTAGTAATGAAGCGCTTAAGCCTTACTCTAAATCTTCAACGTCGCCTTTGATCAAGACACGTCCTTTATAGTATAAATCACCGTCTACTTCGTATGCACGATGCATAAGGTGCTTTTCACCTGTCACTTTACAAGTAGCTACCTGAGGAACGGGCGTCTTATAGTGCGTTCTTCTTTTTCTCTTTCTTTGCTTTGAGATCCTACTCTTAGGATGTGCCATCGTATTGTATTTTTATCGTTATTACTAATTGTCTTTAAAATTTTGCAATTCATCCCAAAGGGGATTATTTGCCTCCGTATTCTGATTTGAATTGAGCTTATCTAGCGTTGCATCATCACATGGACGAGGGGTGTCACTATCACAATCATACGTTCTGATGATTGGTATAGAAAGCAACACGTATTCATAAATGTATTGAGCGACTTCCAATTTTCTCTGTGATGCGGTAATGTAAATAATATCTACATCAGCATCTTTTTCCTCCGCATCCTTCATCAACATTGGGAATGAACCCTGTATGGGAAGGTGTATATCTGTCAAACATCGATCGCAAGGAGTGAGAACCGTACCCTCGATATGGAAGGTAATATCCATGACTTCGGGTCGTTTATTAATCTCAATACTCGCTTTAATATTTGAAGTATGTACTGGAGAATGCTCAAAATGAGCGAAAAAAGTCTCATTTATTTCAAAATCAAAATTATGGATACCGTTTGCCAAGCCTTGTATAGGTATGGAATAATGCTTTAAAGCATCCATAAATCCAACATTTTCAAGGGAAAACGTTATTTCCCAGGTTTAAAAAATGAATTTAGCCTTCAATTTCTCAAAAGCTCGGCAAAGATAGCCCAAATAAGGCGATTGTGCAAATAATA